>CAMZHY010000004.1 GCA_947307005.1 uncultured Planctomycetaceae bacterium | reverse complement strand
GCGTCATTATTCAATGAGACGCGACGCGAACGGACGCGACGTTAAAAAAAGACCGACGCTTTGATTGGAGCGTCGGTCTTTTTTTACCATGTTCAATCTGTCGCTCGCGATACTTCGCGCGGCGCGAAAGCGCGTTACGCGAGCTTTTCTTCGAGGAATTTCTTCGCCGCTTCAAACGCCGCGGGGACGCCTTCGGGCTTCTTGCCGCCCGCCTGCGCCATGTCGGGACGTCCGCCGCCGCCCCCTTGGATATGGGACGAAACCGCTTTGACGAGTTCGACCGCGCTGAGTTTACGCTCGACGAGGTTGCGCGTCATGGCGGCGATGAGCGAGACTTTCTTCGCTTCGGAATCGACGTTGGCAAAGAGAATCGCGGCGTTTTCCGATTTGCGACGAATCAGGTCGATCGCTTCGCGCAGCGCGTTTGCGTCGGCGTCTTGGATCGTCAGCGTCACGAAATCGACGCCGGCGACTTTCTCCGCGTTCTTAAGGAGTTCGTCGACGGAGACGACGTCTTTCTTCGTCGCCGCGTCGAGTTCTTTACGGAGCTTCTTGTTTGTCGCGGCGAGCGTTTCGACGCGCGTTACAATTTCCGTCGCCGGAACGCGCAGCGCTGCGGCGAGTTCCGTTTCGACCGCGTCCGCTTCCTGAATCTTCTTGAGCGCTTCGAATCCCGTATACGCCGTGATGCGGCGAGTGCCGGCGCTGACGCTTTCTTCCGAGACGATCTTGCAGAATCCAACCTGCGCGACGTTCTTAAGGTGCGTGCCGCCGCAGAATTCGAGGGACGGACCCATCTTCACGACGCGAACGACGTCGGGATATTTCTCGCCGAAGAGCATCATCGCGCCGAGTTTGCTCGCTTCTTCCTTGCGCATTTCGTCGCAGGAGACGGGGAACGCTTCAAGAATCATCGCGTTGACGTCCTGTTCGAGGAGAACGAGGGTCTCGCGATCGAGTCCTTTGTGGTGCGTGAAGTCGAAACGGAGCGCGTCGGCTTCGACCTTTGAACCCTGCTGGTTCGCGTGTTCGCCGAGTCTCGCGCGGAGCGCGGCGTGGAGCAGGTGAGTCGCTGTGTGCGCGCGCGCGATTGCGGCGCGGCGTTTCGCGTCGACCGTCGCGGTCGCCGTCGCGCCGACCTCGAGAGAACCGGCTGCGAGCGTTCCGACGTGAACAATGAACTCGCCGTCATACTGCGACGTCTCGACGTTGAAGACGGCGTCGCCGCTCGTGATAACGCTGGAGTCGCCAACCTGACCGCCCTTTTCGCCGTAGAACGGAGTTTTGTTCAAAACGACGCGCAACCGCTTCGTCGCGTCCGCTTGCGCGGATTCGACGAGTTTGTCGCCGTCGAGAATCGCCAAGACTTTCGCGTCGGCGGTTTCCGTCGTTTGGTACCCGAGGAATTCGGGGGGATTGTTCGTCTTCTTGATTCCTTCGAGCGGGTCGCGCTTAAAGAGCAGGTTCTTTTCCGCCAGACCGGAAAGCTCTCCGTGGCGTTCCATCTCTTTTCCGAACCCTTCCCAGTCGAAACCGTAGTTCTTTTCGCCCGCGAGCGTTTCGAAGAGTTCCGGCGGGAACCCGTAGGTTTGATACATTTCAAACGCGTCGGCGCCGGCGACGGTCGCGCGTTTCTCTTCTTCCATCGTCTTAAAGACGTGGTCGAGTCGCCGCAGACCGCCGTCGATATTGCTCATGAAACGGTCTTCCTCCGCCGAAATAACGCCTTGGACGCGCTCAACGGTCTCTTGAAGTTCCGGATAGGGAACCTTCATGAGGTCGGCGACGACGGGAACGAGATGATAGAGGAACGGCTTCTTCATGCCCATCTGGACGCCGTCGAGCACGGCGCGACGGAGCAGTCGACGAATAACGTATTTTTCCTCTTTCGGACCGGGGTAGACGTTCTCGTGGATCGCGAACGTGCAGGCGCGAATATGGTCCGCGATGCGGCGCAGACGGCGACCGTTTTCGTTCGTTAGATCGACGTCGTCGTATTTCACGGAACAGACTTCCGCCGCCGCGTCGACGAGAGGACGAAGAGAATCGATGTGGAAGTTCGTTTCGACGCCTTGTAAGACCGACGTGACGCGCTCCAGCCCCATGCCCGTGTCGATGTTCTTGCTCGGGAGCGGTCTGAGGTTGTCGGGCGGATTGCCGACGCGGTTGAACTGCGTAAAGACGAGGTTCCAGATTTCAACCTCGCCCTGAGGCGTCTTGTGATAGATTTCCGAACAGGGCCCGCAGACGCCGTCGGGGCCTTGACTCGGCGCGGAGGCGGGCCAGAAGTTTTCGTCTTCGTCGAGGTACTGAAGTTTTTCGGCGGGGAGTTTGATTTCTTCGAGCCAGATTTTCGCCGCTTCGTGGTCGTCCTTATAGACGGTCGCGGAAAGCATCGCGGGATCGATCGCCAGCCATTCCTTGCTGGTCAAGAATTCCCACGCCCAGTGAATCGCTTCGCGCTTGAAGTAATCGCCGAAGCTGAAGTTGCCGAGCATTTCGAAGAACGTATGGTGGAACGCGGTGCGTCCGACGTTGTCGATGTCGCCGGTTCGCAGACATTTTTGACACGTCGTGGCGCGCGTGAAGTCGAGTTTGCACCGTCCGAGGAAATGGTCTTTAAACTGGTTCATTCCCGCCGGCGTGAAGAGCACGGAGGGGTCCCAATAGGGCACGAGCACGTCGCTCGGACGACGAACGCAGCCTTTGGATTCAAAGAACGTCAGATATTTTTCACGAATTTCGTTTGTGGTAAACATAGTGGGTGTGCTAAAGCGAGTGTTTGTAGTATGCGGGGGGCGTCTGAAAGACGTCAACGATCGCGTAAGCAGGAAGTAGATCGCCGGGGAGACGGTCTCATTTTCCGTTCTTTTTCGCGGCGTAGAAGCGGGCGTTGGTTTTTCGCTCGTCTTCAAGTTGCGCCGCCAGCGTCTTGGCGACTTCGTCGACGGCGACGAGCGTCGCTTCGGAGTCCCAGCGCCATTTGACTTCGACGTTGCCGTCGGCGAGGCTCTTGCCGATCGTGACGCGAACGGGGAACCCGACGAGGTCGGCGTCCTTGAATTTCACGCCGGGACGTTCGTCGCGATCGTCGAGAATCGCGTCGACGCCCGCCGCTTCAAGATCGGCGACGATTTTTTCCGCCGCCGCCATCGCCGCTTCGTCCGTCGCTTTGACGGGGCAGACGCAGACTTCGTACGGCGCGAGCGCGACGGGCCAGATTATGCCGGAGTCGTCGTGGCTCGTCTCCGCGCAGCCCGCGATGATGCGGCTGACGCCAATGCCGTAGCAGCCCATAATGATCGTTTGCAGCGCGCCGTTCTCGTCGAGATACTTCGCGTTAAGCGCTTCGGAATACTTCGTTCCGAGCTTAAAGACGTGTCCGACTTCGATTGCGTTCTTCATCGTGATCGGCTTGCCGCAGCGCGGACAGAGGTCGCCGAGAATCGCGTTTCTAACGTCGCCGTAGAGATCGACGGTAAAATCGCGATCGACGTTGACGTTGACGAGGTGCGCTTCCGCCTTATTGGCGCCGACGATGAAGTTGACCATCTCTTTAATCGTCGGGTCGGCGACGATTTTGACCTTCTCCTTGAGTCCGACGGGACCCGCGAATCCGACGGGCGCGCCTGTGACGCGTTCGATCGTCTTTTCGTCGGCGAGTTCGACCTTCGCGACGCCGAGGAGACGCTTGAGCTTGTTTTCGTTGACGTCGCAATCGCCGCGAACGAGAACGGCGACGGGCGCGTCGTCGACGCAGTAAATCAGCGTCTTGACGACTTTCTTAGGCTTCGCCTTGAGGAACGCGCAGACTTGGTCGATCGTGTGCGCGCCGGGCGTGGCGAGTTCGGCGACGTCCTTGAGAACGGCGTCGGCGGGACGCGCGTATTCTTTCTCGCCGATTTCCGCTTTTTCAACGTTCGCCGCGTAATGACACTCGGGACAATAGACGACGTCGTCTTCGCCGTTTTCCGACGGGATCATGAATTCGTGGGACGCGTCTCCTCCGATCGGGCCGGATTCCGCCTCCACCGGCAGATAAGGAACGCCGCACCGCGTGAAAATTTTGCAGTAGGCGTCGTACATCTTCCGATACGTCGCGTTGAGCGATTCAAGGTCGGTATGGAAACTGTAGGCGTCCTTCATGGTGAATTCGCTGGTGCGCAGGACGCCGAACTTCGGACGCTCCTCGTTTCGGAATTTCGTCTGAATCTGATAGAGGACAAGGGGCAGCTGACGATAGCTGGACACGTACTGAGAAACAATGCTCGTAATTTCTTCTTCGTGCGTGGGGCAGAAGACGACGGGCGTTTTCGCGCCGCCGCGAACGAGCGTCGATTTAATCAGGACGTTTCCGAACGCCTCGACGCGGTTCGTTTGCTCGTAAAGCGACTGAGGCGCGAGCGCCGTCATGAAGAGCTCGACCGCGCCCGACTTATTCATTTCGTCGCGAACGATGTTAATCGCCTTCTGAAGAGACCGCCATCCGAGAGGCAGGTAAGCGTAAGCGCCCGCCATAACCTGCGAAATCATGCCGGCGCGCAGCATAAAAATATGGCTCGGAATTTCCGCCCCGTTTGGGGTTTCTTTCATCGTAGGAATTAACGTTTGCGACCATTTCATGGCGAAATCTCTCTTAATAACAAACAAAATATCGGCGCCGAAGACGCTCGGCGCGACGCGGCGTCGCTAAACAACGCCGCATTATTATATAGCGCAAGTATTCCGTTTCAAAGGGGCGGCGTCAAGGCGAGAAACGAGAAAACACGGGGCTTTTGTACGTTTAGGACGAAAAAACGGCGTCCTCTTTAACGAGGGCGCCGCTGTTGTTTCGCGTCGGATAAAACGCGTTGGATTTTAGAGCATTCGTCCGCCGAAGAGCCCGCCTCGGAAAAGCCCGCCGCCGCCGTCGCCGAAACCGTCGGTCGCCGAGGGATTGAACGCGTTCGGACCGCTGGACGTGGCGTGAGGCGTCGTGTCGTAGAGAGGAGGCGCGGCGACCATCGTCTTTATGGACGACGGCTTGACGTTGTAGCCGCTGGCGAGCGTAACCGAGTCGCGCTTGCCTGATTTAGCGACCGCGGCGCTCTTGTCTTCTTCAGGCGCCGGTCGATCGACGATCATGCCCGTGATGTTGCCGCGTCGCGTGACCATGTTGTTGCGGATCGACTGACGATAGCTGTCTGTTCCGCCGTAGGCGTCTTGCCCGCCATGGTCGATGACGAAGCTAAAGTTAGAACCGCAGTTCGACGGCGAGTGATACGTCAGTTGGTTGTTCGAATACCCGACGTAGGAACTGTTGTAAGCGTCGTCGCCGCGATAATTCATAATGACGCCGATGCTGCCTTCCGCGCCGCAACCCTGCGTCAAACCGCCGTTTGCCTCAAACGTGTCGTCCCCTTGGAAATCGACAAGGAAGCCCGCGCCAAGGTCCCACCCCATGCCGACGCCCATGATCGTGCCGCCGTAAACGTCGTTTCCTTCGTCGTCGAAAAGGTAGCCGTTCGCATAGTGGCAACCGAAACCGGCGCCGAAACGCTGCCATCTTCGTTCTCGACGCGGCGAGCCGTCGTACATCGTCGACGTCGCAGCATAGCGGACGTCGTTTCCGCCGAAGTCGCGCGCTATGCCGATTCCCATCCAATATCCGCCGCCGTGTCCGAAGTAGTCGTACTCGTACGCGTCGTCGCCGCCGCCGTCGAGCAGAACGCCAATTCCGCCGCAAGCGACGCGGCGAATGCCCGCGCCGACTCCCTGACCCCACCCGTCGTAACCGGGATGCTCGGGGTACGAGTCGAAATAATATCCGCCGACGTAGTAATGGTCGCGTCCGTCGCGGTCGGCGATCGCGCCGAAACCGCCGGGTCCGCCGACGCCTTGCGCGAAGAGCGCGCCGCGATAGTCGTCGTTGCCGGCGCGATCAATTAGAACGCCAAAGCCGCAAATCGCGACGCCTTGTTCGCGAAGGAAACCTAGATATCGGTCGTCTCCTTCTTCGTTGACAAGGGCCGCGAACCCTCCGATCGTCGAACCTTGGCAGACGTCTTTCGCAAGATAGGAGTCGTTTCCGCCGTCGTCGTACCAAACCGAGACGCCGAGAATCGAACCGCCTTGGATCGCGACGTTTTTACCGACGTATTCGTCGGGACTCTTGCCGAGGTCGACGACGACGAGCAGGGGACGGTTCAAAATGCAGGATCCTTCGCGGTAGACGTCGTTTCCGCCAAGATCGACGACGCAACATGCGTTCGGGTATTTATCGAGATCCCAGACGGTTCTGTTAGAGTCGCCGATGAGAATATCGCCCGCCTCGCAGGAGACGAGACCGACTTCCTGATTGTCGCCGATTCGCACTTTTTCGAGAGAAGCGAAGTCAAGCTGACGCAACGCGTCGAGCGTTTGAGGATCGAGGAACGAAAGAACCGCCTCGCCCGCCTCGTACATTTCGCTCTTATTCATTTTTTCCATCGCGTCGACGAGGTACATCGCGCGACCGCGCATTTCGACGGTGTGCCCGCTTCTGACCTGCTCGCAGAAGATTTTATGCGCCTCTTTGGAAACGGCCTCAAGGTCGTTTTTGTTCATCGGCGCAAGCGCCTTAGAGTGATGGGACGACGCTTCGACAAGAGCCGCCTTGAGCATGTCGAGCGCTTCGTTCGCGTTCGCGGCGGCGCGACGTTCGGTTCGATTCTGACGGACCGCGACGTCGGTGAGAAACCTCGCGTAACGAACGCCTGCGACGACGTCGTCGCTAGAACCGAAGAAACACTGTCCGAGAAGACTCGACGCTTTTTCCGTTTCGACGACGGAACGCAAGGGATCCTGATAGAGACGTTCATACCACCTAAGACGGCAGCGGGAATTGAGTTCGTTGCCTGTTTGGAGGCTGTTGGTGCGTCGGCGGATGCTTGCGTTGTAAGACCGCCAACGTTCGTATAGCTCGTTTCCGCCCGCGTTTTTAAGATTTGCGAGCAGGTCGTTCGTCATATCGGCGACGGCTTTTTCCGCGTCCGGGTAGCTCCATCTTTTGGCCTGAAGACGAACTTTGTTCGTCGTTTGAACGGCGACGGGTTCTTCAGCAGCCGGCTGCCGAATTTCAGCCGCCTTTTGGTCCGCTTCAGAAACGGTTCCCTCTGGAATTTGCACAGCGGCGTCGGGAGCGTCGGCGTGATCGTTGCCCAGGTCAAGTTCCCCGCTGTTTTCAGGCGCGCCCGTGCCGGGGACGGGCACCGACGACGTGTCGGGCGCCTCGCCCTGATCGGGGTTGTCGGCGGCGTGGGCCGCTTCGTCCGCCGGAAGTTCGGGAATCTCAGGGGGATCTGAATCGGGAATCGCCTGTTCCGCCACGATGGTCGGTTGTTCGGCGGCGACGGGAGTATTCGCTACGCCTGTCTCGGGCGCCGCGTTGGATTCCGCTTCGTTTGAGCGGGAGCGAAAGCGCGCGATTCCAAGCGGAGATTGAGGCGCGGGCGCGGAACCGTTGGCGCGAGATCCGGAGCCTAGTCCGAGAATAGGACGGACGACGCCCGGCGTTCCTTCTCGGAAACCGCCGAATTGCACGGGAACAAGACTTGCGCGCTCCGCGTTTTCAGTCTCGTTCGCGCCGAGAGCGACGAAGGTCGCCGCTTGGCGGCAATTCGCAACGTCCTTTAACGAATTGACGTTTACGAAAGACGCTTGCGCGGATACGGGCAATAACGCCGCCCCGAACGCAAGACTGCAAATGACGCGGTAAAGAATGCGCTTAATCATGACGTCTAGTCTCGTTGTGTCAATCGACGGAACCGTCGCGGCAAAAGACCGCGGGCTCCGTCGTTTGTCGTAAAATGTATGTCGCCGACGGGGGTGAGCCGTCGAATTGTATTTTTTGGCGTTTCCGTCCAATGATCGCCGCCTGCTCGATTGAGGAACCTCTAATCGAAACGCGACGCTAGGTCAATCTCGGGTGAAACGGACGCGTATCTTACGTAAAAAACACGGGTCGCGCAAGTGAGAATAGGCGCTTTAACGCCGGACGATTCTCGCGGGACGCGGACAAAAACCCATTATCCTTTTCGACGGGTTTGAAGCGCTACTTAAGAACGCTTTTTTGCGCGAAAGCGAAATTTTCCAACGCGTTTCACGTTCTTTTGACACAAAGATAAAAGAATGGTTTACTGGTCAAAAGTGAATAGAGTAATTCTTCCGCGCAATCGTAATCATTCCTGTAATTGACAACTTCGTTGAATCTGCGGAAGGAATTCGGCGAAGAACGCGGCGCCGTTATAATCGGCGCTTATGTGAAAAAGACTCTTTTTTTGGGTAAAAAATCTTAAATAGTGAAGTTAATACTTGCCTAGAACGAGGGGAGAAATTATCATTTCAGGATAGCGTCGGAGTTTTTGCGTCGTCGGGTTAGCTCGATATACGCTGAATTAAGACGACGGTATTCAAGCGCCTAGGATTTGCGAGCAAAAGGCCTCGTCGATCCAACGCCTGGCGGCTTTGCCTTAACGTCGGCAGGCGTCGGAATCCGATTATTAACGTTGAGCCTAAATGGTTTTAGGAGATTCTCATGAGTCGAAAAAATATAGTCCTTCGGATAAGCGCGATCTTGGCGCTGATCGTTCTCTTCGCCGCTCCTATGTCGGCGGTTTACGGACAGAATTACAGCAACAACAATAATAATAACAACAACAATAACAATAACAACAATAGAAACAACAACAATAACAACAATAATAACAACAACAATAACAACAACAGCAACCGGGGCAGCGGCAGTTCGTCCGGTTCCGGCGTTGTTGTCGACGCCAACGGCGTTCTGCAGCGCGTTCTGATCGACGACGGCGCTCTTGCGGCGGCGCGCAACGAAGCGTTCAAGGCGATTCCTTCCGAGATGCGCGCGCCGAGCAAGCTTCGTAAAGTTTCTCTCAATCGTCTTGAGGCGCAAATCGCCGCCAACGACGGCGTCGTAACCGACGAGATGGCGAATCTTGCGGGGTTGACCCGAATTGAGAACGTTTTCGTTTACCCTGAAACGGGCGACGTCGTCATCGCCGGTCCTGCGGAAGGTTGGAAATCGGGCGCCGACGGCGCGATTGTCGGCGCGAAGAGCGGTCGTCCGACGTTGCGGCTCGAAGATCTCGTCGTCGCGCTTCGCGCTTATCCCGCCGGCGGGAAGAGCGCGAGCCTTGTCGGATGCTCGATCGACCCCACTGAATCGGGTTTGCGCGAGATGCAGGCCTATATCAAGACCGCCGCGCAGCCGCAGAACGACGCGGAGCGCTTGGATTACGCCGCCGGTCTACGCGAAGCGCTTGGACTTCAGAACGTTACGGTTTGGGGCGTTTCGCCGCGCACGAATTTTGCGGCGACGCTCGTCGCGGCGGACTATCGCATGAAGCTCATCGGCATCGGACTCGAAGAGTCGCCCGTCAAGCTCGCGACCTACGCGGAAAAATCCAATCCTCGTCAAAACGCCTCCAACGGCTTGGTTCGCTGGTACTTCCAGCCGAATTACGATTGCGTTGTCGAGACTGAAAGCGGCGACGCGATCGAATTGGTCGGGAACGGCGTCAATCTTGTCGGCGCGGACGAACTTGTCGGAGCCGACGGCAAGCGCGTCGCCAACACGGGGCGCGGCAATCCCGCGACTCGCGCTTACGCGAAGAGCTTTACCGCGAAATTTGAGAAGATCGCCGACGAAGTTCCGGTTTACGCGAGCTTGCGCAACCTGATCGACATGACGATTGTCGCCGCGTACCTCCAGAGGGAAAACGTTTACGCTAAGACGAATTGGACGCCCGATTTCTTCGCCGACGAAGAGAAGTTCCAGACTGAAAACCTCAATGAAATTCAGTTTGCTGAAACCGCCGTCAATACGATTCGACACAGCGGCGGTCTGACCTCCTACCCGACGGGCGGCGGCGTTCGCATCGAACCTCAGATCGCGCTTGACGTCGATCATCTCAAGTACGACGAGAAGGGTTCCGTCGAAGAGAAACGCGAAAACTCGGAAAACACGGAGTCCGCCAACTGGTGGTGGGACTGAAACGTCGAGTTTGACGGTCTGTCTTTCCGGTCGCGTCGCGCTTGCTTGAAGCCCGGCGACCGTCGAGGACGAGACTGAACGTAAGGACAAAGAACGCGTCTGCAATGGGCGCGTTCTTTTTTTTCAGGCGGTCTTTTTTTCTCGCGCGAGGACGCGTCGAACGGAGACCGGTCTCCGGAAGTGTTGGGAACGTCGCAAGATTCTGCTGACAAACAAGAAAAGAAAGAAGCGGGGTCGGCTTCCATGCCGCGCCCCGCTCAAGGAACGACTAACGAAAGGAGGAAAGAAATCACGCCTAGCCTCCATGCCGTGACGAGATTTCGAGAGCCGTTCCCGTCGTCGACGCTTTCGCGTCGTCGTTAGATAAGGGGTGAAACGTCGCCGCCCCTCGCATCATGCGCAGGAGCGGAGACAGGAGACCCTCCGTGTAAGAATCTGAACGTCATTGCCCGATTTGAGCGCGTCGTGCGCCCCATCCATTACGCGTCCCGTGCGTAGCCGGTCTTCATGCCGGCGTCAGGCGAGAATCGCCCCATCCATCGTGAAAACGGGAACGCGTCGTGCGTTCCCCTCCCTCCACATACGCGAAGGGGCGCGCGTCTAAAATCCGTTAGCGCGTTGTTTTGGTTTCGTCGATTCGCGTCGCGACGCGTTCGACGCTTGGCGCCGTAGGCGCTTCTTGAGCGACGATGACGGACTCCTCGAAATCGACCGTGACGTCGCCGACGTGAAACGCCGAGACGCGCCACGCGCCCTCGTCGTTCGCAAGGGCGAACGAGAGGGAATCCCGCTGGATTTCTCCAGCGTCGGAATAGTCTTCCACTTCAACGAAGACGTACACTCGACCGAGGTTGGTTGGCTTTGTCTTCTCTAAGACGCGCCACCGAATTGAATCGCTCGCTTGGGCGACAAAGGACTCGCTTTGAGCTTCGCGCGCTTTTTTCGAAAGCAGTGCGAAGGCGCCGTCGCTGTCGCCGCGGAAAAAGGTTCGGAAGAAGCTGTTGACGACTCCCTCCGGAGTCTCGTCGCTTTCGACGTCGAGCGGCGCGTCGTCTTGCTCAAGCTTTTCCGCTTCTCCTTCTTGATCCTGTTTCTCCGTCGCGCCCTGGACGTCAGTCCTGTTTTTGGAGCCGTCGGCTCGCTGGCATTTCTCACAGCCAAGGACAAACGCGAGCGCGAGCGCAAACGTTACGGTAAAGCTTAATACGACGCGCGTTCTCATCGTTGAACTCCGTTTCGTGATTTGTGCTGCGGCGCGCGGAACTCCTTCCGCGCGCGTTACGCCCCATGCGACAAGGGCGATTATGTATACAAAATCGACGAAACTGAGACAAGAGCGAATTTGCTTTTTTCGCGAAACTCGCCTTAACTCTGTTTAGCAACGTCTGTTAGGCTTGCCGATTGGCGGTTGATCTTTTCAAGACGTCCGCCGTTTCAGCCGTTCCTATGACAATATACCAAAAGTAGAGAGTTTTTTCTAGCGATGTATACGGAAAAATTCCTAAAAAACGATATTTTATGAAAATTGTTATTTCTGTTACAACCCGTCTTGCGATGCGAGCGTTTAGAGAAGCTACGCTAAGATAGGCGAGACGCGGTATTTAAAAACGCGCCCAACCCGAGAAGCGGATCAAGCGCGTTGAAGCGTAATCGCGACGTCGAAGATCACTTTTTCTTTTCGACGTGCATCGTGTGCTTTCGCAGACGCGGATTGTACTTCATGAGCTTGAGCTTCTCGCCGCCCGGCTTACGACGAACGATGTAATCATAGTCGCCAGTTTCTTCGCAAACGAGGTAGACGGTCTCCGCCTTTTTCTTGTTCTTGCCAGCCATTGCCAAATCCTTACGTTTCTAGTTTTATACGCGTAGACGCAGGACGCGTCTTTCATAAACCAAGGTCGCGATTACGATCTCTAAAACCGATAATCGCGCCCATTCTAACAACTTTTATTTTTTCGACAAGCGCCGACGTTGTATTTTTCTCCCTTTCGGAAAAAATAGTCGCGAAAACAAGAAAATGGATAAAATAGAAATATTAAACAAGATCAAAGCGTCAAAGAACCGCTCGAATCGTTCTAGAAGTCATGCCGAGTTTCCCTTGAACGGCAACGGTTGGGAGTCGTTGACGCGAGAATGGCGACATTTCTCAAAAATTTCCTTTTGATTCTTTCGACGGAGCGAATTTTACGTTAAAATGTAACTATCGAAGTTTGCGTCGGGGCGTCCGGCGCGCAAAGCAGGGCGTCGTCATGACGCTGGGGAGCGCTTTCATTCATGGCGGACGATTCTTACAACAACGGCGACGAGCGCGAATCCAAACGCGGAGTTCATCGCGACGACGAAACGCTTGGTTCCGACGCCAACGAGCGGGAACTGCTGCGTATGTTGCGCGAGAACCCCGAACTGCAAGCGAAATTGCGCGCGGCGCTCGACGCTCAGTCGGCGCCCAAATCGCCTTCAAAACCGCCTGTTTCTTCCTCCGCGCCCTCGTTTCCCGACGCGTCTATTCCGACGGGATTGCCCGTCGCGAAGCGTTCTTCGCCGCGCTCCAACGTTCCTTCCGGGCTCCCGACCGCTTCGCGGTCGACCGATCGTTTTTCGCCGCTTCCCGACGCCTTTCGTCGCGACGGTTCGACGACGTCGTCTCGCAGTTTCACGAACGCGGAATCCCGCGCGCCTTTGGGTCGGGACGTTGCGCCGACGCATGTTGATTCTAACGACGACCAACCGCAACAAGTTCCTGTCCCGCCGCGACTTGATCAATTAGAGACGTCTTCGGAATCCGTCCCGGAAGTTTATTCCGCCGCGACGGCGAAGCGTGGGAAGAGTAAGACGGAACGAAAGGAATCGTCGGAACGGGAGTCGGAAACCGCGCCGGACCTTTCGGCGATGGCGCCTCTTTCCGCGCGCTCAGAAGGAGACCTTGCGACGTTAGGAACAATGCTCGCAAGTTTTCCCGCGACGACGAACGTCGCGAGTTTGGTAAAGGCGACGCCGGACGCGCTGGGAATTCTAACGACGGACGAGACTTGGAATCAGTCGACGCCCGACGTGTTCTTAGGGCTTTTAGAGAAGCGCAAACCGCAAACGCCCGAAACGGCGAGCGCGGCGCAGGACGTCGCGTTGCTTCACGACCAGACGGCGCTTGAACGCGCCGCGAACGACGCGCCGATGTGGCTTGTAAGTCTTCTCTTACACGTCGTTCTGATCATTATTCTCGCGTTTCTCGTCGTGAACGTCGAGCTAAAAGATCTCTTTCAAGTCGTTTCAGAACCGGGATTCAGCGACGAAGTCGTATTGGACGACGTCTTTGATCCAGACGCGGCGTTCGAGACGGTCGAAGACGCGAACTTCGACGCGACCGATATGCCCGAAGTCGAGTCTGAAACCGTCGCGGACGTTCCCGACGTTTCGTCGTTTACGGAAGAGACCGCCGCGCCGCTGACCGTGATGGAAACGGCGCTCGCGCTTGATTCGGCGCCGGTCGGCGACGTCGAGAATCTCCTCGGGTCGCTCAACGGCGACGATCTTTCCGGACGCGGCGAGAACAAAGCCGCCGCGCTCGCGACGGGAGGCGGGACGGAAGGAAGCGAAAAATCCGTCGCGCTCGCCCTCGCGTGGCTTGCGGAACACCAGCGTCCCGACGGTTCGTGGGCTTTTGATCTTAGACAGTGCCCGTCATGCGGCGGCAAATGTCGCGATTCCGGGTCGAACGGTTCGACAACCGCCGCGACCGCGATGGGCGTTCTTCCATTTCTGGCGGCGGGAAACACGCCGACGACGGGCAAATATAAACGCGTTGTCGCGAAAGGGATCGATTATCTGTTAAGTCAAGGCGTTGAAAACGAAAACGGAATGGCGTTTAGCGACGGACCGGGCAACATGTACGCGCATGGGCTCGCGGCGATTGCGATCTGCGAGACGTACGCGATGCTTACCCCGCGCGAACGCTCGCGGTATCGCCGACTTGAATATATCGCTCAGGAAGCGACGAGTTTCATTGAGTACGCCCAGGCGACCGACGGCGGATGGCGTTATACCCCGAAACAGGCGGGCGACACGTCCGTTTCCGGGTGGCAGATGATGGCGCTCAAAAGCGCGGAACTCGCAAACCTTGGCGTTTCCCAGTCGACCGTTCTTGGCATGCGTTCCTTTCTTCGCGACGTCGTCGCGATTGACGGCGGGTCGCGTTATAGCTACATGCGCGGGCAGCAGGAATCGAATTCGACCGACGCCATCGGGCTTCTCTGCCGTCTCTATTTAGACTGGCGCGTCGATAATCCTGAACTCTTAAAGGGCGCGCAGCGCCTCGCCGGCGGAGATCGTTCTCTGGACGACCCGTATTATTTATACTACGTTTCCCAACTTCTCCACAATGTCGGGGGACGAATGTGGAACGAGTGGAATCGCGAAATGCGCGAGAAACTCATTAATGCGCAGCAGATGGAAGGGCACGAACGCGGAAGCTGGTATCCAAACAATCCGCGCGGACATAGCGCGACGGGCGGACGACTCTATGCGACGTCGTTAAATTGCATGGTTCTCGAAGTTTATTATCGTCACATGCCTCTCTATCAGAAGATGGAAGCGAGCGAGGCGTTTCCACTCGAAGGCCCCGGCGCCGAGAAAGACGCCGGAGGCGCGAACGACGAGCCGGACGAAGCGTTTCCGGTCGAGGAATTCCTCGACGACGACGAGTGAGAGTCGTTTATGCCGGCGGAAGCGCGAAACAGGGACGACAGATGAAATTTTGTGAAAGCTGCGGCGAAAAAAACGCGACAGGCGCCGCTTTCTGTCAGCATTGCGGATCGCCTTTCCGTATTTCCGACTCGAATTCGGCGGAATCGTCCGTCGGTTCGCTTCAGAAACTCGACGCGGTCTCGCGACAGAACGACGCGTTTGGCGAGGCGACGAAGGAGTTCGCCGCCGTCGTCGGCGCGAGCGTTCTGACGATTGTCGTCGCGTTTGCGCGGTGGTTTTACCGTCTTATTCGCCCTCTAGCGCGAACGATCGTCGGCTTTGCGTGGGAACAGGTCAAGACGACCTTCTCGCCCGCTTCGACATGGAGGCCCGACTGGGTTCCGAACTTTCTGTTCTGGGGCGTGCTGGGCGCGTTCTTGTGGCGGTTGCCAACGTCGTGGGTTGGAATCGTCTACGCGATTCTCGCAAACGAAGGGCGGCGAAGCGGCGAATTTGATCTAGCGCGAGCGCGCGCGGAATCCGCGAAGAATTGGCTGATCGCCGACTTTGTCGTCGGACTCGTCGTTTGCGTTTTTCGAAACCTTGTTCTTTGATCGCGACCTTTATGGAATCGAAACCGATTTTGCGTCGACCGGATGGACGCGAGGAAAATGACGTCGAGCGCGCGTTCGACGCGCTTGAAAGAGCGGCGACGGATCCGTCGCTTCGCCGCGGTTCGTTCTGGGCGGACGCGCTCCGCGACATAACCGTCGAGGGCTCGTCGTCTGAAGAACGGTTCCGCGCGCGGGCCAGAAGCGTCGAACTGTCGCGACGGAACCAGTACGAATTCGTCGAACCGACCGTCATTCAGATTCCCTGTTTCTCAGAACGACCGTCGGAGGTCGCTCCGACGACCGAAACGGAAGACGCGACTTGCGCAGTCAATCCGATCGTTTCTGCGCCGACGACGGAAGAATCCGAGCGTCAATTTTCCGCGCCGAGTTCGAACGACGCCGTCGAAGGCGCAGCGTTAAGTGAAAAATTGGCGATTTCCGCGACGCGCGCGCGGACGTTTCTGCGGTTGGCGTTAAAAGGCAAAGCGCGAGAGGACCCCGACGCCGAGCGTTATAGAGCGAAAGCGCAAAGAGTTTTCGACGTCGGAAAAGCGTTGATTCTCGCCGCGTTTATATTCTTGGCGGCGATGATGATCGTCCTTCTGCTGAGCGGCGATTAGCGCGAATCTATCCCTTAAATTCATCTTACGTTAGTCGTAAAAACGCCCGCGCCCTTGACGGCAAGCGTCAAGGGCGCGGGTTCATAAGGGCGCGGCGCTTTCAGACTTTGCGCCTGATCTCTGCGTTTAAGATCAACGTCCGCCGAGCGCGGGGTTCGGTCGCGTCGCGCAAACGGGCGGCGTTATTCTTCTTCGTCGTCGGGCATGCTTGACGGCGCCATGAACCATGCGCAGCTTGCGGCGATTCCCCCGAGAATGAGTCCGGCGCCAATTATCATGATAAACTTTGCGTGTTTCACGCCAAGGTACGTCCCAAACGCCGCGAGCATGAAACCGAAATTGAAGCAAACGAGCGCGAGTTTTATTCGATTCTTTTTCGCCGCCTTCGTATAGACTTTCGCGGGGCCGGCGGCTTTTTTCGCCTTAGTCTTCTTCTTTTCGACGACCTCCGTTTCGCCTGAACTGTCGCGTTTGACGATTTTCTGCACGGCGTCGCGCGGGTAATATTTGGCGATCGCGGCGTTGACCTGGTGCTGAGTGCAGATGGCGTAGCTCACCGGCATGTCGAAGAGCATGCGCAGCTCGTCTTCAACGTCGACGGAAAGGGGCTTCGGAGACGCGACAATGAGCTTGCCCATGTCGGACATGACGGGAACGAACGAATTCTGTCGCGCCGTGACGGGGTTAATTTGCGGCGCGTAATACTCGTCGACGGGCACGTCGTCGAGGTTGATGAAGGGAACCCCGATCGATTCGGCGTAGGCGAGCATGATTCTTTCTTGATCCGCGACCTTCTGCTGAATGAGCGCCTCATGAAGTTCAAGTCCGATCGCGT
This sequence comes from uncultured Planctomycetaceae bacterium, assembly GCA_947307005.1. Classification (GTDB taxonomy): domain Bacteria; phylum Planctomycetota; class Planctomycetia; order Pirellulales; family Thermoguttaceae; genus RUG369. Next base: position 13,716 of record CAMZHY010000004.1, on the reverse strand, counting down.
CGGCGAAGTTTTTCGCCTTTTTGATCTGTTCCGGGGACGCGATATGATCGTCGCGCAGAATCGTTTCGAGCGTCCGCCGACCGTAAGAATCGGTTTCGACTTTTCCTTCAACCTTACGGCCAAGACTGTGATCGTACTCCGCTTTGCGTTCGGCGTCCGTGAGGCAGAGCATCGCCTTCGCGAGTTCGTTCAGAAGCTCCTGAGACTCCTCGATGTAATCGCCGGTCGCAAATTTGCGAACGTACGCGTTGAGTTCGCGGTAGCGCTGTCGAATGACGTTCGGGTCGTCGACGAACTTGTTGAACTTTAAGAGCTGGTAGTAATTGAGGGGACGTCTTGTCTCTTCGATTTTCAACCATTCTTTGTAGACGTCGATCTTGGCCATATCCAACTCCTAATCAGCGAAAGGGATAAAACAGGTTGGCGCGTCTTGCGTCGCCGAGTCCTAAAACGCGACTCCATTGTACTTCCGCGCGTCGTTCTTTTCAAGCGCGACGAAGCTCCTTTTTATGGAACGGAGCGACGCTCGAGGGACTTCGCGCTAGTTTTGAAGCGAAATTACCGGAGGCGTCCGCGTTTTCCTCTTTATTGGCGTCGCGTCTCCTGTATAATAGAAGCGCGGGCGGGTTCTTTCCGCGCCGCGCGACAAATTTTACGCCTTAACATTGGGGACGGACGTCATGCGACGCACCATGCTAAAATCTAAGATACATCGCGCGACTCTCACCGAGTGCTTCCTCGAATACGAGGGGAGCGTGGCGATCGACGCAGACCTCCTGAAAGCCGCCGACATTCTTCCCGGCGAGTTGGTTCACGTTCTGAACGTCAATAACGGACGTCGGTTGGTAACTTACGCGATCGAAGCGCCCGCCGGCTCGGGAACGGTGATGCTAAATGGACCCGCCGCGCGCGAAGGATACAAAGGCGACATTCTCGTGATCATTACCTACGCCGAATACGAAGAATCGGAATTGGATCAATACGCCGCGAAGATCGTTAAGGTCGACGCGCAGAATCGCGTCGTCAACTGAGCTCCGTTGCGACCACAGGAGACGAGAGATGGACTCCGCAGCTTTTTTGAAAGAACTCTTCGGCATGGACGGTCAGGTCGCCGTCGTTATCGGCGGAACCGGCGCTTTGGGATTGGCGCTCGCTAGGGGACTGGCGAGAAACGGCGCGAAAGTGGTCGTCGCGTCCTCAAAGCGGGAGTCTTGCGATCGGGCGGTCGCGACGCTTGCCGCGGAGGGAATCGACGCGCTTGGGCGCCAAGTTGACGTAACGAACCGCCGGTCGCTTGTCGAACTTCGCGACGCGGCGCTGCAGATAACGGGCAAGATCGACATGCTCGTGAACTGCGCGGGCGCGAACGTCGCCAGTTCGTTTCTCTATGTTGACGAAGACGCGTGGGATCGCGTTATGGCGATCAACCTTAAAGGGACGATGTTGGCGTGTCAGGTCTTTATCGAATCGATGCTTGACAACAAAGACGGCGGTTCGATTCTCAATATTGGAAGCGTAAACTCCGATCGTCCTCTTTCCCGTGTTTTTGCGTACGCGGCGAGCAAATCGGGCGTCGTGAATCTTACGCGTAATATCGCGCAGGAGTTTGCCGATCGCAAGATTCGTTGCAACGCGTTGTGCCCCGGTTTTTTCCCCGCGGAACAGAATCGTAAAATTCTCGACGAACAGCGCGTCGAAAAGATAATGGACGGTTCTCCGATGCGTCGATTCGGCGAGCCGGACGAACTTGTCGGCGCCGCGATTTTGCTTCTTTCTCGTAAGGCGGGGAGTTATATCACGGGATCCGAAGTCTACGTCGACGGCGGTTTTACCGCAAGCTGGTTCTAAGGGAAATCCGCTTAGGGAGCGTTAACGCATGGCTAAAGCGCAGAATAGTAAGAATAAAGCGACCGCCGACAAGACCGAGAAAACCGTCGATAAAAACGAAGCGAAACCGTCGCGTCCAAAGAAGTCCGCGACAAAGAGTAAAACGCCGTCCGTCGCCCAGTCTAAAACGGGAACGACGAAGAAGACGACGGCGAAAAAATCGACGGCCGCCAAATCGAAAACGGTTAAATCGCCGACTCAAACGCCCGCGGCCAAGTCTAAAACAGCCGCCGTTGCGAACAAGAAGACCGTTCGACGCCGCGGCGGCGCTTCCGACAAAGGATGGAAAGGTCGACTTCAACTTATCAACAAGACTTATGTCGAGTTAGACGGGAAAACGATTCTTGTCACGGGATCGCCGGGATTCATAGGCGCAAATCTTGTTTTACGACTTCTGAAAGAAATGACGTCGGGGACGGTGATTTCGTTCGACAACATGAACGACTATTACAATCCGGCGCTGAAAGAGTATCGGCTTCGAGCGATAGAGGAAGCGGCGTCGAAGTCGCCGGTCGACCATCTGTTTATTCGCGGTTCGATTGCGGACGCCGATACGACGATGAGAATCGCGGCTTCGTACCGACCCGACGTCGTCGTCAACCTGGCGGCGCAGGCGGGCGTTCGCTACAGTATTGAACATCCCGAAGTTTATGTCGATTCGAACCTTGTCGGATTCTTTAATATTTTAGAGGCGTGCCGTCGCTATCCCGTTGAACATTTAGTTTACGCGTCGTCGTCGTCGGTCTACGGCGGCAATGATAAAGTTCCCTTCGCCGTCGACGATAAAGTCGACAATCCCGTTTCCCTCTACGCCGCGACGAAGAAGAGCAACGAACTTATGGCGCATTGCTATTCGAAGCTGTACGACGTCCCAACGACAGGGCTTCGATTCTTTACCGTTTACGGACCCGCCGGACGTCCGGACATGTTCTATTTTTCCGCCGCGAAGAAGTTCGTCGAGAAAAAAACAATCCGTCTTTTTAATTACGGAAACTGCAAGCGCGACTTTACTTACGTCGACGATATCGTCGAAGGCGTCTTTCGCGTCATGCAGGGCGCGCCGGCGAGGAAAAAGGGAGACGACGGATTGCCAATTCCGCCCTACGCTCTCTATAACATCGGCGGCGGGACACCGGAGAATCTGCTTGATTTCGTTTCGACGCTTCAAGAAGAGCTTGTTAGGGCGAAGGTTCTCCCCAAAAACTACGATTTCGAAGCCTACCGCGAACTTGCGCCAATGCAACCGGGCGACGTGCCCGTAACCTACGCCGACAGCCGCGCGCTCGAGGAGGATTTCGGATTCCGTCCGACGATTGGAATCAGAGAAGGACTTCGTCGTTTCGCCGAGTGGTTCTATCAGTATCGCTTTAAACTTCACGGAGAAGACTGAAGTTTGCAAGAAACGCGCGACGCGCCAAGGCGACGGGATCGTTCCGTCGCCTTATTTTTTGATAGAACGACGCGGTCGCGCCGGATTGGAGACGACGGCGTCGCGTCTTGTAGGCGGAGTTAGGCGCCGTCAGTCGGCCTTCTTCGCCATGAGAATACGTTCGAATCCGTTGGGCAGAAAGACGCGTCCAACCTCGCCGTAACCGCCCTTAATGAAGTTGCCGAGACTCGCGTCGTTGAGGGGCGAGACGAGTCCGGTGAAATACCTTGCGCCGCGTTTTAGCATTTCTTCTTCGAGCGCGCGGAAGAGCGCGGGCTGAATTCCTTTTCCGCGTTCGGTCGCGGCGACTTGGATGTATTCGACGTAGCCGATGTTTTCGAGCGGGACGGACTCCGGGAGTCGCGGCGCGAAGAGTTCGGCTTCCTCGCGCCGAAAGGACGCGGTTCCGCAGGCGACGAGTCGATCTTGCCGAACGACGCCGAGCGTAATGAAATCGGGGTTGGAGTAGTAGGAACGGAATTCGTCGTCCGTTTCGCTCATGTAGTAGAATTCTTTGCGGCCGGTCGCGTCGAGTTCGGCGAGAATCGAGCGAAGCATCGCGAGCGCGTCGTCGGCGTAACGCGCGTCGCATTCGACGAGTTTGTAATCAGACGAAAGTTGAATGTTGGTCACGCCGTCGTCTCCGCGCTTGGAACCCACGATTTTCCTAGATCTTTAGCGACGGAAACGCATTCGTTGGCGCTTTCGCTGTAGCCGTCGGCGCCGATTTCGTCGGCGAACGCCTGCGTGACGGGCGCCCCGCCCACGAGCGTCTTAACCTTGTCGCGCAGTCCTTCCGATTCGAGGAGGTCGATCGTCGTTTTCATCTGGGGGATCGTTGTGGTGAGAAGGGCGGACATGCAGAGGAAGAGTTTTTCGCCGACGCGCGTTTTGACCGTCTCGACGAATTTTTCCGGCGCGACGTTGCAGCCAAGGTCGATCACTTCAAACCCGGCGCCCTCTAAGGTTGCGGCGACGAGATTCTTGCCGATGTCGTGCATGTCGCCCTTGACCGTGCCGATAACGACGACGCCTTGACGTTCGACTCCCGCCTGCTTGAGGAGCGGGTTGAGAATTGCCATCGCTTCTTGCGCGGCCTTCGCCGCCATCAGAAGTTCCGGTACGAAATACTCGCCCTCTTCGAAAAGATCGCCGACTTCGCCCATCGCGGGGACGACGTGATTGTCGAGGATTTCGACGGGAGTCGCGCCCGCGTCGAGGAGCGCCTGGGTTTCGTCGGCGACGACGTCGAAATCGCCGTCGACGATCGCGAGATACAGATCTGATTTTTCTTCCGCCATTAACGTTCTCCGCGTCGCGTCAGCGTTCCGGTCGCGGAACGCGTCGCAACGTTCCCGAATCGCCGCCCGAATTTCGTCGCCGACGTCCTTTGGATTTCTTGCCGCCGTTATAGGTCTCGTTGAACTGGCGAATCGAGATTTTTTGTCCGGCGTTCAACAGATCGAGCGCAAGCTCGATTCGGTCGCGAATATCCGCCGCGATTTCGAACTCCATGTTCTCCGCCGCGTCGAGCATCTCGGTTTCCCACGTTTTCACGAGATCGTGAGTAATATACCCCGAATCGCTCTGAGCGGCAACCGCCTCGTAGGCTTTCGCGAACGCTTCTCTCTTGGCGTTTTCCGTTTCTTTGACGCTTCGCTTGACGGTTTCCGGGGTTATTCCGTGAATTTCGTTGTATTCTCGCTGTAGTTTTCGCCGTCGCTCCGTCTCAAAGATCGCCTTTTTCATCGAATCGGTGACCTTGTCCGCGAAGAGAACGACCTTGCCGTTGACGTTGCGCGCGCAGCGTCCGATCGTTTGGATGAGCGACGTTTCGCTGCGTAGAAATCCCTCTTTATCCGCGTCGAGAATCGCGACGAGCGAAACTTCCGGCAGGTCGAGACCTTCTCGCAAAAGGTTGACGCCGACGAGCACGTCGTAGATTCCGACGCGGAGATCGTGAAGAATCTCCGAACGTTCCAGCGCGTCGACGCCGCTGTGGAGCCAACAGCATTTAACGTTGTTTCTAACGAAATACGCGGCGACGTCTTCGGCGAGACGCTTCGTCAGCGCCGTGACGAGAACGCGTTCTTTTTTCGCAACCCGTTCTTTAATCAGTTGATGAAGAAGTTCGATCTGCTTGTCGCACGCCGGCAGCACTTCAATTTCCGGGTCGAGCAGCCCGGTTGGACGAATCGCCTGTTCCACGATTCGATCGCCGGACTGTTTCTTTTCGTAGTCGCCCGGCGTCGCGCTCACATAGACGACCTTGTCGAGTCGCGATTCCCACTCCTGAAAATTGAGCGGGCGGTTGTCGAGCGCGCTTGGGAGTCTGAAACCGTGCTCGACGAGCGTCCTTTTACGCCCTTGGTCGCCGTTGTACATGGCGCGGATCTGAGGAATCGTCACGTGCGATTCGTCGACGAAAAGGAGGAAGTCTTTCGGGAAGTAGTCGAAAAGAGTGTACGGCGGCTCGCCATGCGCGCGATTTTCAAAGATCGCGCTGTAGTTCTCGACGCCGGGACAGTATCCCGTCTCCCGAATCATTTCCATGTCGAATTTGGTTCGTTGTTTGAGCCTTTCCGCCTCGAGTATCTTCCCCATTTCGCGCAAGCGGCTAAGGCGATCTTCCAACTCTTCGCCAATTCGCACGAGCGCTTCTTCGATCTTCTTTTCCGAAAGGACAAAGTGTTTTGCAGGGTAGATAAACGTCTGATCGAGCTGCGCGAAAGGAACGCAGGACACGGGGTTGACGCACGCGATTTTTTCGATTTCGTCGCCCCAGAGTTCGACGCGCAGCGCGTATTCTTCATAGGGAAGGCGAATGTCGATCGTGTCGCCGCGCACGCGGAAACGCCCGCGCTCCAGTTCGTCGTCGTTGCGAACGTACTGCATCTCGATCATTTTTCGCAGGAAATCGTCGAGATCGAGCGAATGACCGACGCGCAGTTCCTGGGATAAATTGCGATATTCGTCGGGCGCGCCGAGTCCGTAGATGCTGCTGACGCTCGCGACGACGATGACGTCTTCGCGACTCACGAGCGAACTTGTCGCGGCGAGCCGGAGTCGGTCGATCTGCTCGTTAATGGCGGAGTCTTTTTCGATGTACGTGTCGGTCTGCGGGAGATACGCTTCCGGCTGATAGTAGTCGTAGTAGCTGATGAAGAACGAGACGGCGGCGTCGGGGAAAAAGGCTTTGAACTCGTCGTAAAGCTGCATCGCCAGCGTTTTATTATGCGACAGCACGAGCGTCGGACGCTGAATCTGCTGGATGACGTTCGCCATGGTGAACGTCTTGCCGGAACCGGTGACGCCCCACAGAGTCTGACGTTTCTCGCCCGCTTCAATTCCTTCGACGAGCGCTTTGATCGCCTTCGGTTGGTCGCCCGACGGCTCGTACGGCTTGACCAGATTGAATAACGACATTGACTTGCCTTGTTGTGAACTTTTGTTTGCAGGGAAGCGCGAGACGCCGTTTCATTTGACGAACGTCGAACTTAGAGGTCGATCCAAAATTGCCCATGGGAGGACGCGGCGATTTTACTCAGCGCGTCTTGAATTTTGAGACCTTGCTCAAAGTCGGCTCCGTAGACTTTTCCGTCGGCGATTCCGCGATAGAACGCCGCGAGGGACGCGACGTGCGCGCGAAGCCAGCCGCACGTCGATTTCGGCGACGGAAAGTCGCTTTCCGGCGAGGGATACCTCGCTCCGCACGCGATCTTTTTCCAGCCCGCGTCGCCGCCGTAAGTCCCGAAAGGAACGCGCGCGTCGAAATATTCGAGATAATGCGGATTCATGAGCGAGAACCGCAGCGATCCTTGCGAACCGCCGATCTCGAGTTCAAGCTCGTCTTCCGCGCCGCTTGCGAGTTTCGTCGCTTCGATCATGCCGGTAATCGCCGCGGCTTTATTGGGATCGGAGACCGCGATGGGCATGACGTCGGGGTCGAACCCCGCGATTTCGGGACGTTCGAAAACACGCGAACTCGGGATTCTCGGGACGACGCGATTGGCGTCGCGCAGACCGCGCGTCAGGATCGAAACGGAATCCTCCGCGAGAACGAGTTGACGCGGGACGTCATCCAAGGATTCGTCTTGCTTCAGAGGGCGTTTCGGTCTGACGGTGACGAACGTCGACGTCTGGGCGATGAGAATCGCGGGGAGTCCGATCAGCCAATCGACGAGATCGACGAGGTGCGAAGCAAGGTCGAGAATCGAACCTCCCGACGCGTCGTTCTTCCAGCGCCATGGGATCGTCGGATCGAGCATGCTCGAATGACGGTACGCGACGCGATAGCGAATAATCTGACCTAATCTTCCCGCGTCGATCATTTCTTTAGCGCGTCGCAACGCCGCAAACCCGCGAAGATGATGCGCCAGCATGTTGGCTTGAGAATAATGGGAATCGCGCAGCGCGTCGCGCAGGACGCTCGCTTCCTTCGAATTGACGACGAGCGGCTTTTCGCAGTATATGCGTTTATTGGCTTTAATCGCGGCGAGAAGGACGGGCAAATGCAGCGCGTTCGGAACGCATACGTGAACGACGTCGATCGACGGGTCTTCAACGACGCGCCGATAGTCGTCGTAAGCGGCGTCGCAACCGATCTGTTCTTGCGCTTGCAACGCGGTTTCCATTCTGCTCGTCGCGACGGCGGAGATTCTTCCGACGATCGGAAGTTCCGGCGCGTACCATGGGAGCGTCGCCGTCGCGTAAGCGTGGACTTTGCCGATCATACCGTAACCGATAAGACCGGCGCGAAGCGTCTTTTGGGTCATGTCGTCTCCTTGGAACCGAAGTTTGTCGCGATGATATTGTTTGTTAAGAAAACTCTTGGAGAGATTCGCGGGAACTGACGCCGACTTCTCCCCGGGCGGCGCCGAAGCTCGCGAAAAAAAAAGAGCTCGGAAACGGAGCTCTTTAAAATGGGCGCACATGGATTCGAACCATGGACCTCGTCCTTATCAGGGACGCGCTCTAACCAAACTGAGCTACGCGCCCGACGATCTGCGGAAACGCTCCCGCAAACCTCGCCTCAACATTCTAACCGAAAGCGCCGCTGAGGCAAGAGGCGTTTTACTCTTTTTGCGAATATTTGTTTCTGCCGGGGTCGGGCGCGAGCGTCTCCAAAAGGGCGTCGTCGAACGCCATGTCGCCGTAAGCGACGGCGAGGAGTTTGACGACGTGCGAAGCTTCGGCCTTCGCGTGACCGACCGTCGCGGCGCGCGCCGCCAGCGCTTGGGCGAATTGGAGATTGCAGAAAGAACATTCCGACAGACAAAGATCGAGTTCCGGTCGTCGGGCGGCGAGGAAGAGTCGCGAACCGAGTCGGAGACTTTCGTAATATCGGCGTTTCGTAAAACCGGAAAAACACGCGAATCCGCAGCATCCGCGTTCGATCCGACGAACTTCAAGTTCGGGGATCGTCTCTAAGAGCCGCTGGGCGCCGGTCTTGCACGGAAGCGCGGCGCCGGAGAGCGCGAGCGACGCGCAGGGCGCGTGATAGCCGACGGCGCGAACGTCGGGAACGGCGCGAAGATCGGCGCGATTGAACTGGCCGCGCTCGTCAAGTCGCGCGAGAAAACCGACGACGTCCGTCGTGTTTTCATAGACCGCTTTCGCGTCTTCGTCGTTTCGAAAATAGGGGTAGTCTTTAAGAACGCAAGCGGCTGTCGCAGGTTCGACGGCGACGAGCGCGGAACCGTCGCGCGCCGCTTCGCGGAGGATCGAAACGTTTCGATTGACGAGTTCGGCGGCGCGATCGTAGTCCCCGAGTGAAAACGCGGCGAGCCCCGCGTCGTTGGGGCGTTCGAGCGCGACGACTTCGACGTTGTTGCGTTCGAGAACCGAAACCGTCGCGTCGACGAGACGCGGATCGAAGAAACGTTCGTAAACGTCGAGAAAGAGCGTCGCTCGTTTCTTAGCGGCGCGTATTCCCGGCGCGCCGCCGACTCCGAAAGCGGCGAGCGTTTGACGCTCCAACGATCTAGCGCGCAGTTTATCGCGGAGAATTCGTCGCTCTTTTCGCGAGAGGATTCGAGGCGTTCGGCGCGACACGGCGAGTCCAAGCGTTAATTCGAAAAGACGCCGTCCGAGACGGCTTGCGAGCGCGCGATTGGTTAGCGGCGCGAGCGCCGACGCGACCCCGAGCGTCACGGGGAGTCTCGTCTTACAGAATTCAGAGACGCTTAACCCCCGCGCCGCGACCGCCGCCGCGCGCAGACGGAACGCAAGTCGCGCCGCGTCGACCTGCGCGGGACATTCTCGAGCGCAAACGTGACATCGCAAACATCGCATTCCCAGTTCGACCGCGTCGTCTTGAGCGAGTTTGTCCAACGAAAGCGATCCGTCCATCGCGCCGCGCAGGAGATTCGCCTTGGCGCGACACGACGACTCTTCTTCGGGATCGTATCGAAACGCGGGGCACAGACGCGTTTCCATGGTGCGGATGCGGCAGTGTCCGCAGCCGTTGCACTGTCGGACGGTCTCGAGGATGAAATTCGGGTCCCACGAGAGTTGATGTTCGAGTTGTCGGCGACTGTAATTTTCGCCTTTATCTTCGGCGACAACCGAGCGTCGGTCGTCCTCAACGAAGGGGACGCGCCGCCGAATCGAGCGTGAATGAAGCGAGGACTCGCGGAGCGCCGCGTCCGCTTCCGGAGCGAGAATCGCGTCGTCGTCGAGAGGCGACGCGTCGTTTGCGTCGCGCTCGGCGTCGTTTTCCGCGCGCCCTCCCGCAGCGTAGCGACGCATATCGGGAGAGACGACGCAGTCGGGATTGAGGAGATTGTCGGGATCGAAGACGTTTTTGATCGCGACGAAGGCGCGACTGAGCGTTGGAAAGCGCTTGACGAGCGCGGCGGTGCGAACGCGACCGTTGCCGCGCGCCGATCCGATTTCGCCCCCGTAGCGCAGGACAAGATTCTCAAAGTCGTCGGAGAGGGCGAGCGCGCGGCGTTCTTCTTCGGCGGAGTACGGGATGATCGGTTGAATTGAAATCTGTCCGGTTCCGACGTGTCCGCTTACGGAATAGACAAGCTCCGCCTTTTTGAAAAGGGTTTGAACGTCTTGGAGAAAATCGGGGATCGCTTCGACCGGCGTTTGAACGTCGTCCCAGTAGGGAAACGTTTGAAAGGTCGGCGAAACGCGAAGTCGCGCGCAACTTGATCGGCGTAAAAGGTCGCGGAAAAGGTTGCGATCCTCTTCCGTGTAGGCGATCCAGCGTCCGAACGAACCGAGGTCTTCGCGCGCGACGCGCTGAAGCTCGTCCATGCGGCTCCGCACGTTGTCGTCGGAATCGCCGTCGATTTCGACGACAAGCGCCGCTTCGGAGCCCTGAGGAAACGCGATTTCAAAGCGCGAGTCCCAGTCTCGCGTGAGCGTGACGACGCGGCTGTCGAGCAGGTCGCAAAGCGTCGGGTCGAATTGCAATACTTTAGGAACGGCGCGAACGGCGAGGTCGAGCGAATCAAAGAGTAGAATCGTCGAACCCCTTGCGGCGGGCGTGAGGAAAGTCGAGAGGGTCGCTTCGACGATGATTCCAAGAGCGCCTTCGGAACCTGTAAAAAAACGCGTCGGATCGAATCCGCCGCGAACGACGTCGCGTAGCGCGAATCCGCAGCGCCGCGGCGTCTCCGCGTTTTGTTCGACGTCGAGACTCGACTCGTATCGCTGAATAACGCGCAGCGCCGACGCCCATGGGTCGACGCGCAAGAGTTTGCGCAGCTCCTGCGCCCGCGCGCCGAACGTGCGGAGAAAATACTCGTCGCGGACGAAATCGGACCGAAATGAACGCAGTCCGTAACCGTCGTGAAAATCGTGCCCAAACTCCGTCTTGCTGCGCGGGTCGGAGATTGCCGCCGCGAGTTTTGCGGCGAATTCCTCGTCGAACGCGGGCGCGCCGGGTTCGTTATGCTCCGCGGCGACGTTTGCGTCGACAAGCGCGGCGTTGAGAAATTTTCGCCGCGCGCGTCCCGAAACCGCGTCTTGCGACTCCGTCGGCAACGATTTGAAAGGGCGCAACGTTTGAATTGAACCGTCGGCTAAAACAACCTTAAGTTCGAGAACGCTCTCGTGAGGCGCGCCGTAACGCAACCATCGCGGTCCGATGTTGTCGACGGAAAGAATGCTGCCGATCGTTCCCGTCGGCACGTGTCCGGAACTAGGCGCGAAGAATTCCTGACGCGAACTGCGCAGCTGGTCGTTGACGCGTTCTCGAACCGCGCCCGGTTGGACGCGAATGAAACCGTCCCCGGCGTGCAGAACGCGGCGCATATGACGCGAGAAATCAAGAATAATTCCGGAACCGATCGAACCTGCCGCCGCGCTTGAGCCCGCGCCTCGGGGATGAATCGAGAGCCCGTTTTCGCGCGCGTAATTGACGACGTTTACCACGTCCTGCGCGGAGCGCGGCCATACGACGGCGCGCGGCTTCTCCTCGAAAGGACTGCCGTCGGAGGAATAGAGTTGGCGCGCGACGTCGTCCGTTCGAACGTCGCCCGAGACTAGCCCGAGGAGATCGTCCTGAAGCCACGCAAGCGCCGGATTTTGCGGTTCCCTAGACGTCATAGAGTCGTTCCTTTTCATTTGCGACCTATTGTACGTCGAGCGCCGCGCGTCTGCAAGAGCTAAAAAACGAAGGACGGTTCCGCCGCCGACGCGCGGAACCGTCCCCCGTCATGCCTGTCGGGATTGTCCCGATTTAAGAATTCTAGTCGCTGGACGCCGAAAGTTCGTTTTCCTTACGCGCCTTGCGGAATTTCGGCGAAATCTTCTGGAGACAATAGTAGAAGACGGGCGTGAGGAAGATTCCAAAGACCGTGACGCCGATCATTCCCGAAAAGACCGCCAGTCCGAGAGCGTAGCGCATCTCGTAGCCCGCGCCGCGTCCGTACATGAGGGGCGCCACGCCGAGAATAAAGGCGAGCGACGTCATGACAATCGGTCTCAGGCGCAGACGGCACGCTTCGAGAACCGCGTCGCGACCGCTCTTGCGATCTTTAATCTGCCCATCTTTGGCGAATTCGACGATGAGGATCGCGTTTTTGCACGCCAGCCCGATGAGGACGAAAAATCCGACCTGCGTGAAGATGTTGACGTCCGACTCGCCGAGGTTGACGCCGATCAACGAGCAGAGGAGACACATCGGCACGACGAGAACGATGGAGAAGGGGAGCGACCAGCTCTCGTAGAGCGCCGCAAGAAGCAGAAAGACGAGCGTCGTCGCCAGTATAAAGACGTACGTCGCGGTATTGCCCGCCTTTTTTTCCAGGAGCGAGAGTTCCGTCCATTCGTAAGTCATCGACGGCGGCAGCATCCGATCGAGGAGACGTTCCATCGCGGCCATCGCCTCGCCGGAACTGTAACCCTGCGACGTTTGTCCTGAAATCGCCGACGACGGAAACTGGTTGAAACGTTTGATCGACAGGGGGCCCGTCGAGTCGCGAATCGTTATCAACGAACCGAGCGGGACCATTTCTCCCTTGGCGTTCCGGACGCGCAAACGGTAAATATCGTCGGCGGATCCGCGATGGGGCCAGTCCGCTTTGACCATGACGCGGAAACTGCGTCCGAAGAGCGTGATATCGTTGACGTAAGAACCGCCGATATAGTCCCCGATCGTATCGAAGACGTCTTCAAGATCGACGTTCATCGATTTGACCTTTTTACGGTCGACGTCGAGCCAAATCTGGGGAACTGCCGCGCGGATTGCGTTATGAAGCGAGAACACCTCCGGAAGTTTCGATCCTTCGTCGACGACCTGGTCGCCGATTTCTTGGAGCGCGGCGAGATTGCCCGTTCCGCTCGCGTCCTGAAGCTGGAGTTTCCACCCGCCGAGACCGACTCCGTCGATCGGAGCGGGGCGGGAGACCTGCCCCCTTCCTTCCGTGAGTTTCGAGAATTTCTCCATGAGTTCTTCTTGAATCACGACGTCTGTGCGTCCCGTTTTGGCGCGTTCCTCAAAGGGACTCAGAATAAAGCTGAACGATCCGTAGTTCGACGCGGAACTGTCGACGAGGTTCGAACGTCCTTCGATTCCCGTGACGTACTCCACGCCCTCCGTCTCGAGCGCGAGACGGTAGCATTTGCGCATGACCTCGCGCGTTCGGAAAAGGGACGCGGAGTCCGGGAGCTGAATCGCGCCGCGCAGCATGCCCTTGTCCTGAACGGGGACGAATCCCGTCGGCGTCGATCGGAAATAGTCGGCGGTCAAGTAGAGAAGACCGCCGTAGAGGACGAGAACGATAATCGCGACGCGCAAAAGACCGGCGACAACGGCGACGTAGGCGGACGTCGCGAGTTTAAATATCACGATGAAGAGCTAGAAAAAAGGCCCAACAAAAAATAAGACAAAAAAAAAAAAAAAAAATCAAAAAAAACAAAAAATAAACAGAAAGAAATAA
>CAMZHY010000003.1 GCA_947307005.1 uncultured Planctomycetaceae bacterium | reverse complement strand
GATTTATTCCTTATGATTGATAAGGTTGCGGCGGAAGATGTTTCGTAAACTTCAATGTTACTGATAGAGCGGGAGATAGCGATAATAAACTTCGAGACACAAAATCGACAGGGTCGTCACGTACAACCTACCTCCGCCGAAATTATACTCGTCAAAGCGCGGATCCCAACTTCCCGCTTCGGGAGAGCCTTTAGGTTCCTGTCGCGCCGGGAGTTCTTTGCTGAGCGCGCCGTTCCATTTTCGCCAGTACTTATTGTAAGGGCCAAGCCCCTTCAGCGCCATAGACGTCGAATACCAACCGTAGACATTGTGAAAGAAGTCTTTTTCTTCTTCCTTTGTCGTTGGGAAATGAACTAAATTTTCGTTCGTCGCGAGTTTTTCCGCTCCGCGCAGAAGAGCGTTTTCGTTTGGCGTCCATCCGAGATATTCTCTGCAAAGAAGACCGGTCGCGGTCATCGAGGAACGTTTGTTCATATCTTGGATTTTACCTTTTGTGTCCAGTTCGTAGACGTAATCCGCGCCGTCGTCGAAAGAAATAGAATCGAGGAACGAGGAAATACGGTCATAGCAAGATTGCGGCGTCTTAAAGCCCGCCATTTCCGACGAACGAAGAGCCATAAGACACCAGCCTGTTACTGAAAGATCGCTTCCTACCTGCGGCTCGTATTTCCATCCGCCCATTTCGGTATTTTGATTTTCCAGGAGGTAGTCGATTGCTTTTCGAGCGGCGCGACGTAGTTCCGGGTTCGCTTTCTTTTCGAGCGTAATGAGTTCGCAGAGCGCTATCGTGCATATAGCGTGCGTGTAGAAAAGAGCTTCCCGAACATGCTGTCGAGGGGTAAAGCAACCGTCGTCGTTTTGCTGGCGGAGAAGCCAGACCCAGCCTCGTCTTACCGCGGAGGAATACTCGCCGGAAGATCGCGTATTCCCCGCGCCCTGAAACGCCAAAAGCGCGAGCGCAGTCGCAGCCGGTTTGTTGTCGACCCGCGTTTGTAGCAAACCGTCAGAATATGGTCCGCAAAGACTCCAAGAACCGTCCTTAAGTTGTTGCTTTAAAAGCCATTGAAGCCCCGCCTTGACCGCTTCCTCCGTCGTCTTTGTGCCGCCGTACTTTGCAAGAAGATCGTTCTTAATGCCCGGATCCATTCTTCCCGCGAGCGCCTCGGTCATTTCAACTCGCGTTTGCTCGAAAATTGGAGCGTCTGTCTGCGGATCGAAAGGAAGAATCTTCTCTTCGAAAACGGCAAGATCGTCGACGGCGACTTCTTCTGGAACGGTAAGCTTGTACTCTTCCGCTTGGTTGGGATTGAGCGATCCCTCGTCCTCTGTCAGGAAATCAAGCTGATCGCCTAAATCCGCGCTGAAAATTGCTTCCAATTCGGGAGTTTCTCCGCCGCTGGGGAGAAAGAGAAAAGCCAAAATTAGAAAGATCGCTCCGTGAAGGACAAAACTGAGCGTCCATGAAGAGACCTTTTGCTTAGCGGAAACGCCTTCAACGTCGCTGGATAAAAAAGGTTCGTCGGAATTCTCTGGCGCTCCTCTAACAACGTGGAAAATACGTTGCATTTTCCACGACGAAGTAGGTGTTTTCCAGACGTCGTTTGCGATGACACGGGAGGCGTCGCGCAAGGTCTCAGTCCGTTGTGCGGACTGAAGACCAGACGGTAACGAATCAGAATCGACGAAACGACGAAAGGACGAAGGCGTCATTGCGAAAGGAGCGCTCCGGCGCTGAAAATGGCGAACTTTTCAACGATAAAGGAGAAACGACGGCGGTTAGTTTCCGCCAAGTTCTTGGGAGCGAACTGTCGCGCGCTTAACGGCCTCAATAAGCGCAGAACGAAAACCGCGTTCTTCGAGGGCCGCGACGCCCGCGATCGTCGTTCCTGCGGGGCTTGTTACGGCGTCCTTGAGCGCGCCGGGATGCTTCTTGGTTCGAAGATACATTTCCGCAGCGCCTTTAAGCGTTTGGGCCGCTAGGTCGAGAGCGATCGATCGCGGGAGTCCCGCCATAACGCCTCCGTCTGCAAGCGCTTCAATCGCGATATAACCGTACGCCGGTCCGGAGCCGGAAAGCCCCGTGACGGCGTCAAGCTGTTTTTCCGGAAGTTCGAAGGCAATTCCCACAGTAGAAAGCAAATTCTTGACCGTTTTACCGTCCTCTGGAGTCGCGTTAGCGTTTAGCGCAAACCCGCTTGCAGCCTCTCCGACAAGACACGGCGTATTGGGCATCACACGGGCGAGTCGAATTTTGGGAGACAGATTTTTCTCATAGAAAGAGATGGGTAATCCAGCGGCAATTGAAACGCACAGGATTCTTCCAGGTTCGTCGGCGAGCGATTCTTTAACGGGTTTGAGCGCTTCGACCATGAACTGAGGTTTTACCGCGAAAAAGAGAACGTCGACGTTAGCGGCGACTTTTGCGGGGACGTCGCATACGTTAGCCTTAAACGTCGCGCCAAATTTTTCACACGCGTCTCGCGAGACGTCGAAACCGTAAACCGCTTCCGCCGCGACGATTCCGGAACGAATAAAGCCTCCCGCGAGCGCGGAAGCCATTTGACCAAGACCTATAAATCCAACTTTGAACGACATTTTAAACTCGTTTTAACTTGACGCAGAACCGCGTCGTAATAATCGGCCGACGAACAGCGATAAATCGGCGACTATGCCATGTCTGAGCGAAGGGGAGTACGTTAGGCGCAAACATAGGGACGTCGACGTTTCATCAACTCAAATCGACTCGATTATAACGTTGTTTTTGCCGCAACGTCAAGACTAAGGATTGCTTTTCCGTCTGAGTCCGAGGAGATCGCGTCGTTGTAAAAGCTTGAGACGCTCGGCAATTCCGGGGTTTGATTCATTTAATCCTTGGAGTATAATGGGACGACAGCCGTTGAAACGTTTGATTCGTCTCTTTTGACGCGCGCGTAATTTGCATAGTTAAGGCAATCGCGAATGCGAGAAGCCCCGTTTTCGACACAAATAAGCAATGACCAGTCGTTTGACAGAAGATCGCAACAAGTACGGTTCATTTCAGTCGGGTAAAGACGTTTCCGCTTCTCTCTCCGACGAGAAAGAACGAAAGAACGAGGTTCCAGTCTCTACCTTCCAACAAATTCGCGATATCTGCGAGTCTCTTGTGGTCGCGCTTTTTTTGGCGTTTCTTTTTAAAACGTTTGAGGCGGAGGCGTTCGTTATTCCAACCGGTTCGATGGCCCCGACCCTCAAAGGACGTCATAAAGACGTTGTTTGCGACGAATGTCATTTCCGTTTTCAAACGAGCGCGAGCGAAGAGGTCGACTCTGCGACAAACCGACGCAATGGACGTCACGTTGTCGCCGGGACGTGTCCTCAGTGCGGCTATACTCAGTATTTTGGAGACGAGGCGCCGGAAACGGGCAACGATCGAATCGCTCCTTCCTTTACCGGCGATCGAATCCTCGTGAGTAAAGTTGCGTTTGATCAACGCGACCTTGTACGATTTGACGTTTCCGTCTTTCGATCGCCAGCCGAACCGAAGGTAAACTTTATCAAGCGCATTGTCGGCTTTCCTAATGAACGACTTCGTATTCAGTATGGCGATTTGTTCGTCCAAAAGATTGATCCGACAACAATCCCTGAAGGGGAAGAAACGCCTGTTTCTGGAGCCTTTGACGACGTCCCTTCATGGGCGCCAGACGTTGATCTTTCTCAAACAAACGACGAAAGATTTAACGACTACAGCGTCTCGGACGAACTTTCCAGTTCGTCTCCTTTTGAAATACAACGAAAAGATTACCGTCATCTTCGTCAGATTATGCAGGTCGTATACGACGCGGATTACACGGCGGAAAAACTCGACAATCTTGGTTGGCCTCAACGTTGGACCGACGACTGGGAACGCCTGAAAACAGGTCTGCGGGGTTGGACGACGAACAAGTCCCCCAAAGGTCGCGCTTTTGTTTTTTCTGGTCAAGGCGTCGAACTTCAAGACTCTGAGCCTTCTTCTACGATAGAACCCGACGTTGAAGCTGACGTTTCCCCTGTCGCGGTCGACGACGACAATCTTGCTTGGCTTCGTTATCGGCATGTCGTGCCGACTTCAAACGATTGGCGTTACCTTTCAGCAGGGAAACTTCCGCCCGACGTCGAAGCGACGGGAGTTGTTGCGAACAATCCCCGATTGATTGACGATTTTTCCAGCTACAACGCCGGTATTTCACGTTTTGCTCAGTTTAATCGGGCGACTGGCGTATACGAATGGCGCGATTCTCCCGAGGATGAGTTTTCACAGTTGACGAGTCGCGTCTCTGAAAACGACGGCGCGGAATTCATCTTGTGCCGAAAGAATCCGGACGGTTTTGGTTGCAACTGGGTTGGCGACCTTGGCGTATCCTGCGTGCTAGAAATCCAAAAAGCGACCTCAGAAGCCGATAAACTTGTTTTTGACCTTGTTAAAGGTGGAGTTGTTTTCCGTTGTGTTATTCTTCCTCACGCCGGAGTTATATCGTTGGAAATTCCGAGCGTCGAGGAGTTCACGCCGGTACGGACTTCGTATCAGTTTCGGACGGGTAAGAAATACGATTTCGCGTTTTATAACGTCGATGAAGAGATGCGCGTAGTGGTTGATGGGAAAGAACTTGTCTTTCCCGAGAATGGAGGTTGCTACGACTTTTTAACGACGAGCGCCGATGAAGGAGTTGCCGCGCCAATTCCTCGGAATCGCGATCCGAACGCTCGCGACCTGGCGCCGGTCGCTATTGGCGCAAGTGGTCTTGCCGTCACGCTTAAACGATTACTTGTGCTACGCGACGTGTACTATATTGCAGCCGGTCGAGGTTTGGAGTCTTGGGATTCCGCTCGGTTTGTCGATTTCGGCGCCACTCGTTGCGATCGTCTTGCTCGCGATCGCGTTTTTCTCGGAAATGAAGAAGACGCCGCTAGGTTTATGTCCTCGCCGGAGTTGTGGTCTGGATATGGCAATACCAAGTCCGCGCTTCTTCGCCAACGCGATGGACAGTACGTCGCGTTTGGAGACAATAGCGGTTTTAGTCTCGACAGTCGTCTGTGGGCGACAAACTCCGTGCCTCATTATGTTGACCGTAAATACTTAATAGGCAAGGCGTTTTATGTCTACTGGCCTCATGGAAAACCTCTTCCCGTCGTGGGCGGACCGTTTTGGCCTGACTTTTCTAAAATGCGCCATGTGGATTGAATTACGGAGGATTCATGTCGTCTCGCCAAGAAAAGACTGTTGGTCGTCGTAGTTCGACGCAAGCGCAGCTTTCCGCCGATCGTAAACTAGACGTTGTTTTTGAACAATGTAGGGCGGAGATAATGGGGACGATCTATTTTCTCTACTCTTCGTCAGAAAGCGTTTCAAAATCGGTTTACGAAAAACTGAAGAGAAGATGTAGTCGCAACTATGCAAACAGTCGAATCGGCGATCTTCGCTCGTGGGTTTTTCGCGTTCTTTATACGCTTGCATTTGAATCGGTCGGAAATGTGAAGCCTAAACGACGTAAGTTGTCAAAAAACGCGGAGCTGACTTCCATTGTGAACGATACGTCGGCGGTTCCCGACGAATCGTTGGCCCGCGCGCGCTCGGTCTTTCTCAGCGACGTCTTTGCTGAACTGAGTTTTGTCGAACGCGCTGTTTTTCTCCTGCGTCAAAACGGCAACCTCTCTTATGTCGAGATTTCTCGGACGACAGGCTTGTCTCTTGAACAAGTTCATTCTTTGATGAAGAAGACTGTTCTCAGACTTGCCGAGGCGTCGGATCTGTTTTCCTCGTCGCTTCATGAAAGGCGGCAAGATGATTTCTCGTTTTCCAATTCCGGCGAGGTTGAATAATGAGTTTATCCTCAAATGAATTGAAAGAGCGCGCCTATCTACTTCTTTACGGACTCCTCAACGACCAAGAAGCGGAAGAGTTTCGATTGCTTGTTGCGACAGATTCAGAGGCGGCGGACGCGTTTGAGACCGCTCGTTTAAACGTCGGATATTTTTGCGATTTTGTTAGAATCGATCCTTCTTCAGAACCAGACGACGATCTTTCGTGTCAGAATCTTTCTGTTGACTCTAATTCAACTGTTTTTTTTGCGTTTGATCCTGTCGCAGATTCGTTTGACGAAGGTGTTTTTATCGAATCCTCGAACATAGATGTTTCGTCTTTAGATTCGGATTTTGCCGAGGATGACAAAAAGAATTCTCAACATAGTAAATTCAAGAGAAGAACTAGACGTCAGAAAGAGGATTTGTCAAAGGCATTGCTTAAGCAAGACGAGGCTTCGACAACGAATGCGCGACGCGGCGCGTTTGTCCATGGTTTTGTCGCGTTGTTTAAGGGGATCGACGGCGGCGTCTGTCGATTCTTTGCCGTCTTGTGGAAATCGCCCGTTTTTGCCGGACTCCTTGCTTTGTTATTTGTTCTCTGGGGGGTGGTGACCGTTGCGGCGTTACGTTGCGATTATTTGCTTACCCGCCGTTTTTTTGATGATTTTCGGATTCAGATCGCAATCCCTCGTTCTCTTGCGCGCGACGTTACCCAGTCGATTGTTATGAGAACGACTGGCGTCGACGGTAGACCTCGTCGTGTGCCCGTTCGGTTTTGTTTCACGAATTCCGAGACGAACGAGATTCTTCTTAATCATACTGAAAGCGGCAACAGCGATGGGAACCTTGTATGCGTAACGCCAGACCTAACAGATTATCCTGACCAAACGACCCTTTCTGTCTTTATCGGCTCGAGCGATACGGCGTTGTTTACGACTCCGTTAAAGATCGTCGACTTTGACGAGCGTGAAATCAAAGAACCAGCGACTTGGAACGCGCCTAGTTCGTTTCCTTTGGAGCTTGGAAAATGCTTGGATTCACCCGTTTTTCGAGAGGTTGGGGATTTGCCAACATCCGAAGTTTTTTCATCTATCTCGACCAATTCCGGAGGAGAAGGTTCTGAGAACGTAGATAACGAAACAACTTCGTCGTCATTCGAATCTGAACGAGTGTTTCTCCGTTTTTATCCCGAATCAGGTCGGTTTATTGCCGCTTTTACCAACAACGTGAGCGTTTTTTGTTCCGATAAAGACGGACGCCCGCTTGCAAGACGCGTTTCTCTCTTTCAGGAAAATGTCGATAAGCCAATAGCGTCCTTTGTCACCTCAGAACAAGGTTTTGCTTCTTTTCAGTGGAATCCAGTCGGAGAGGTTGCAATAGGCGTGGTTTTGTCCTCGAAAAGCGAGAATGATAGCGACGGTCATTTTCAGAACCCATTTCAACAGGATTTTCTTTCTGATCATCCTCTTTCACATGGTGTTTTGAACGGTTTTCCCACGATGGTCGAAATAGATTCGCTGACAGGGAAAGGAGTTGCTTTTTTTCATCCTGCCGTTGCATCAGAATCCGCTTACTTCTCCTTTGACACGCGAACTTTTACTTCAGAAGAATCACTTCAAGCGAGTCTTTCCTCCTTTGCAGACGTTCCGCTTTTGGCGACGGTGGAGAAACGAGGCGTTACGGTCTGGCAACAGTTTTTAACGTCTCCGAAGGATGAAGAAATTGTTGATTTCCAGTTGCCTAATTCTCTTTCTGGGTTTATGAAGATTTCTCTTTATAGCGTCGCGCAGCGCCGTTTTTTAAAGCTTGCTGAAACGGCAGTCTTTCGTAACCCTCGTTCTCATTCTCCAGCCGCATACTCTGTGAATATTATTAAGTCGGCGTCAGATGATGGGACTCGCTTGCTTGTTATTGACAGGTCGGATTCTGAAAACGTTGATGTTTCCACCATGCCTTTTACGGATGAAAGAATAGCAAATATTGAGGTTTATTGGGCGCCTGAACGTCGGAGCGCGACGGCTTCCCTCGACGTGGACGAGGTTCTCGTGGAAATGGATCAAACGAGTAGAGACGCGGCTGTAAAAACGGCGTCGTTTTCATCGTCATTCAATCCGCCAATTGTTTTTGATAATCTTGAACCTCTTGTTGAAAACGCGCGTATTAAGCTTGAATCTTTTAAGGAAAACGAGGCCAAAAGCTATCTCTGGATTATTAGAGTAGTCTTTGTTAGTTGCTGTTCGATTGGTTTTGCCGCGCTTTTTTTTACGATATTTAGACTATTTCCATTATGGAAAAGTCTTTTTCTTTGTTTTTTGTCTATCTGCCTATTTTCCTTCACGTTAGAACTTCAGAGTTCCCTAGATTCGTTCATTCATTCGTCACAAGACGTCGTTTTTGCTATTGACGAAGCTGAGAATCAGCTTGTAAGTCAAAGACAGTCGTTGTCAAGAAGCAACTCTACAAATACAGGCGAAGACGATTCTCTCCACCGTCCTTCGCAGACAGAAACGGCAACAAGCGTTCGTTTGATTACGACGAGCGAACTAAAACAGGGAACGACGGAGATGGTTCTCGATGATTTACTTCTTCCATCGGAACGTTCTTCAGGCGTTATTCTCGTGAAACTCAATGACGGGAACTCGCGAACTGTCAAAATCGTTTCACTTGAATAATCCCCTAGACGTGTAATCTGCCGACAACCTAACCTCGGACATTGTTGAAAGATTAATCATCTTCACAATAGGATGTTAGCAATTAGGTATAGACGTGGCTTAAGTTGTTCAACTACCTTAGCTGTTTATTTGTTCCCGCGTCGGCCGTCTCTGGTATTGGCAGATGATTCAAAGCGTTACGGACCAAAGGATTCCAGAAAGAACTTTCGTTTTGAGAATCGAAAAGCGCCGTCAATGGCGTAGCGTAAGGAATACGTTTTCCCGCAGTTTCCTCTGGGAGAAAGAGACCGTATTTTACGGAACCCTCCTTATAATACGCGATGATTTTATTACTATAATTCGAATCAAACATTACGCCGTTGTCGTCGAACGAGAATTGCAATTCAAACTCATCGAAAGGCGTGGCGTTATTGATAAACCGTAGCTGCATGGTTTGCGGCGGCAAAACCTTGAGCATTTTTGTGGAATGAAGTCTTTCAATAACTTCAAATGGAATCGTCCCCTCCAACACCCTGACCGTTCCCTCCCCGCTGAAAATTCCATCGCATATCTGCCCCGAAACTATCGTAAGATTAGCGACTTCACCTGTGAACGTGGGGAGTGAAAAACGACTACAAATATCGTTAAGTTCGCAACCGCATAAGCGAAAATCCTCCAAGTGAGTTGTCCAATCACCGCTTTTTGAGTTTGCCGTCGATTGAAAGAGCATTTTTCCCGTGAACCAACCTTTCGAAGTGAGAAAACTCATAGTTGGAACAAAGTGAATCGCAAGGCTCCCGGGCGTGGGACTGAGGCTTGAATCGTATTCAATCCACGAATTTCTTTCAAGTTTGTCACTGACTACAGAAGCGTAATATGGAACAGGAGCGGAGATTTTCTGGAGTTCATAGAGGACGTCCGTTCTTGCAAACACATGAGAGTTAAAGTGTAACGCTCTGAATTTTTCCAACCTAGGCGGTTCTGTTGCAAACGCTACGGTTTCCTTTTGCGTTTTTGCCTCAGTGACGCCAACGGAACCGCGAGGAATTTGAAAAATGGCTGATCGAAATAAACTAATTAGTTCATGCTTTGTGCGCAAACTAGGAATGTCGCTTTTTGCCCTGCCAATTGTTTCATAGTCGTTTTCGGGGAGCAGTTGTATTTCGTCGGCGACAATGCAAAGGATTGACGTATGCTCAGAATCGCTGGAGTCGTCTCCGACGACGCGTAGGAGACGATCGGCGAGAGCTTCCGTAATTTTATTTGCTTGCGACGAGCGATAGAAAACACGAGGAAGAACGATAAGGGTATAGGTTTTTATTCTATCGATTGAATCGCAAACAAGGTCTGAAAAAGACCCGCATAACTCGTTCTGTTGCGAATAATTGCTATTGTTTGTACTCCGGATGTTCTCTCTTTCGTTTGCACTTGAAGATCTCCCGCGATTGTCGAAGGAAACTGCGAATGAATGAAGAAGTTTCAAATCTGAGAGAACAACTTTATATATTTCTGGACAGAAGAGGATTTCTTCACATGATTCACGCGATCGAATCTCGACATTAACGAAGCGATGAACGCTTGGTCTAACTCGTTCGCTACGATCAAATGAGACGTCATAGCGTAGGTTATGAGAGATTTCAATCCCTTCTTGCGTAGCTGCGCGCGGGGTTCTTTGCCAATAAAGAACCCCACACGCCAGAAAGAGCGCTACCGGTCCTAAAATGACGAACAATACGGACGTCCAGATTCGTCTCGTTTTTTGTCGTAATTTCGTCATTGTTTCTAAGCGCTGTTTTGGTGGTATCTTTGTTTCACAGGGTGGAACAGAAGTCCACCTTGCGCCGTAACTGATTTAATTTTCTAAGATGCGGACGGCCGTGTTGAGTTCTTCAATGAAGGCGCCGACAGATAGTTGTTCGCCCGTTGCTTGTTCAACAAACTCCTCCCAAGGGAGTGAGTCGCCAGGCGTAAACACGCGTTCTCGCAACAACCTTCCGAACTCTTGGGGATCCCCTTTTGCCTCTTTTTCTAAAGATTTTCGAATTTGCGCTCCAAATAGTTCTCCAAGCATGTAATTATGGTAATAAACGGGAGCGATAACAAAGTGCGGTTTGGAAGCCCAGTCGGGTCTGTTCCTCCCTTCAAGCGGATCTAACAATTGATAACGGGAAGTCATGTCGCTCCACAGACGATTTAAATCCTGTTCAGGATTTTCGTATAGCGCCTTTTCGAAGAACGTCATTACGATTGTCCAGCGACAGAAAATTAATTGTTCGCGGAGCCTTTGTTCCGTAAGCGCCTTGGTCGCTTGTTTCGCTCGCTCTTGCGGGACGTCTCGATTTTCCACCAGCCACTGTGGATCGCGAGCCTTTGCGCCGAAAAGTTCAGCGACGCCTTCGGTTGTGAAGATATGGTTGGCGCAACGGATATTGCAGGGAAGCGAACGATCTAAGTTGTAATCATATATTGCGTGACCTAGTTCGTGAAGTTGCGTATCCATCCATTCGGCGTCTGGTTTGATGTTGCAGAGGATGCGAACGTCTCCTTCAAGGTTCATATCGTTGCAAAAACCATGTTGAGATTTTCCAGCCTTTTCGAAAAGATCGCTGTTCTTTAGAATTGGACTGACGTCAAATCCTAGTTTGGCGTAATAACGAGACGCCGTATCGACGATCTCCTGACCGTCGATTCCAGAATAAAACTCGTTTACGTTTATCTTTTCAGAAGGCGGAGCCTGCTGGAAAAAGGGATTGTCATAATGCCACGGCATGATTTTGTCGACGCCAAATTTGGCTTTTAACTCGGCGTCCATCTTGGCTTTAACCTTTGTAAAGACGGGCGTCGTAAGACGATCCAAATCCTCGAAAATAGCGACTAATTCTTCAGGCTTGAATTCTTGAAAAGAGACGGTCATTTCCCAATAATTGTCGTACCCGAGCTTTTGCGCCGCTTCGTTGCGCAGTTTAGCCAACTCGACCATTTTGGGCGCGACGAGTTCGCCCACTTGTTTAAGGGCGTCCCATATCTCGTATCGTTTTTGAGAATCATTCTCTTCGGCCAACATTTCTAACAATTCATTGTTGGTATATTCTTTACCGTCGAGATTTGCTCTTTGAGTTTGGAATATTTGTTCGATTTCTGAACCAAGGTTAACGATCTTTTCGTTGAGGTCGGTTGGAATTTGGTTTTGTTCGAAAGTTCTTTCCGCGACATAAGCCGCGCGTTTTTCAACAGGCGTAGCGTTGACGGCGTCTTTGCGTAGTTTCTTCAGTTCCTCGTATTTTGCATGATCTGAGTGATAGGTAGACATTGCGAGGGAAGCCGCAGCCGATTTCTCGAAGGATTCCTTCGTACCGTTGATCATCGAGTCCCACCAAGCGTATGACGATTCGCAGTACATCCTTTTGTAATCGTCTTGATATTGTTTCATAAACGTTGCAAGACGTTCTTCAGCCTCTCCTGCGAACAATAGATTTGACATACAAAATCCTACTAAAACTGCGGCGATAAACGCCTGTACGAATGAATTTTTCATTTTTGTTTGCGACCAGTCTTGTCAAACGGATTGAAATGCAAAAACGCTGGATCTAAGGATCGCTTATATTGAGCAGGGGTGACTCCATGCTCCGTAACGTCAGAGTAGCGAATAGCTCCTTATCACGTCAAGATAGAATTGATTCTCTCTGTAGGTTTCTCGTGAGAAAATAGGAAAGATAAAACGCAAAATGAAATCGATTTTGATGATTATTGCGGTTTTTTTTAATGAAGATCGGCTGTTTTTTCGAAAATAACGGATAAGCGAGTATAAGGTAAATTGGGATTTATTCATTTAGACGCGAGCTTTAAGTCGTTTGAACTCTATTTCCCGATTTTCCTTTATTCTCCTAAAGAATAGACGTTTAGTTTGTCGATGTTGGTACGGGTCGGAAGGCGTGGGCTGCGTGAACGTCAGTTCAGAGCCT
Source organism: uncultured Planctomycetaceae bacterium (assembly GCA_947307005.1). Lineage (GTDB taxonomy): Bacteria > Planctomycetota > Planctomycetia > Pirellulales > Thermoguttaceae > RUG369. Next base: position 21,390 of record CAMZHY010000003.1, on the reverse strand, counting down.
CCCGCTTGAAAGGATTATTCCCGACTAGACGTCTGCGACGTTCCTGTACGGCGTACGCGTTGTTACGAATTCTTTCCCCGCTTTTGTAGCGATTGCTTCGTCGACCTAATTGGGGAAGGGCGTCTGCGGAACATTGAGAGTTGGCTCGGTCATATGTGGCCGTGTTCGTTCGGTTGGAGATGTAAGGACACATAAAATGAAGAAAGCAATCAAGACGTTTTGGGCGTGCTTGTTGGTTTGCGCTGTGACGGGAGGCTGCCTTAGTATCCCGAACAGCGAGACGGTGTCGCCGAGGTATTTCAAAAACAAAAGCCAGAGTGGTCCCCGTAACAACATGGAGCAGATTAACTTCGTGAAGTTGCGAATGGATAAGCCTGCGGAGGAGCTTCTTGGTCCAAACGACGTTCTGGGTATTTATATCGCAGGCATTACTGGCAACGCAGACGACGCCCCGCCGATTCATAACATCGGTTCCGCTTCTGAACGACCTGCGTCTGGTTATCCTTACGTGGTTCGGTCAGACGGCACGCTTTCGCTTCCGATGCTTCCCGAACCGATTTATGTTGAAGGAATGACGCTAATTCAGGCTGAAGAAGCAATTCGCGCAGCCTACACTCTTAAGCGTTCTATCGTTCGTACAGACGCTAATATTTCAGTTTCGCTGATCAAGCCTCGCACATATCACGTGACAGTTATTCGTGAAGACGTCGCCAGTTCGGATCAGCGAGGGATGACGAAAGATACGGGAGCGGCCTATCTTGCCGGTATGGCTCGCGGTACTGCGACTTCTCTTGAACTGCCCGCATATAGGAACGACGTTCTTGAGGCGCTCAGCCAAACGGGTGGTCTTCCGGGGCTTAATGCCAAGAATGAGGTTGTTATTCTTCGTAAGGCGTACAGCGACGAATTTAGCGATCACGACTATATGTCCGGGACCGACGCCGGTTACGCGCAGAGTCAGGTTGCGCGTCGTTACAACGAGACGGGCGAAATATCCGACCTCAATTCCGACGTTGGCGTTCTCCGTATTCCACTCCGTATCGGTCCTGACGACACGCCTCCTCAGCTTACTTCGGAAGATGTGACGCTTTATGACGGCGACGTGGTTTATATCCAGTCTCGTGAGGCCGAAGTCTACTATACCGGCGGTCTCCTCAAGGGCGGCGTCTTCCCGATTCCTCGCGACTACGACCTTGACGTCATGGGCGCGATCGCGACTGCGGGCGGCACGGTAGGCGTTTCCGTCGGTTCTAGTCAAAACAACAGCGGCGCTAAGATCGGAAGTTTCCTTCCCGCGAGCCGTATCCTCGTCCTTCGTGAAGTTAATGGTCGACAATATGCGATCCAAATTCGTCAGCGGGAGATGCTTCGCGATCCTACGCAACGCATCCTGATTGAGCCGAACGACGTCATTATCGTTGAGTACACGACGATTGAATTGATCTTCAACATGATTTACAACTCCGTCAACTTCACCATCCGTCCCAACGATTTCAGGTGATATTCGTCTGAAATCTGACGACGCCGTAAGAAAACGGCTCTGAATGCGGGGCTTTTGATTTCAGCGCCGTTTTTGACCGAGACAATTCTTTAGGGCGCGAATCTCAGAAGAGGTTCGCGCCCTTTTGTCGTCAGGCGAGTTTCTTTCAGGAGGCAGTCTATATCGAGCCCTTTGGCGCTTCTAATTTCACATGTTTCATTGATATTTGCGAATTTCTGATAAACAGTGTAACATTTCTGGAGGCGCTCACGACTTAATATCATGAAATGTCAAAACATCGTTGCGAAAGCGGTTTTTGTGGCGATGTTTTTTTAACTAGGAGTTGCTTAGATGAAACAGTTGAAAACCATCAAAAATCGGGCGCTGGTCGCGTTAGGCGTCTTTGTCCTCGGATTGGCGTGTTCGAACGCGTACTCGCAGGATTCCGCGCCTTGTCCGTTTTCCGACGACGCCGTCATCTTCTACGGTTCTCCGCATCTTTTTGCGCAAGCTTGTGGCGCCGCTGCTAGGAAATGTGATTTTTCAGATGAAATCAAAGCTCTTGAGGCTCTTGCGGACAAAGCGGACGGCAAGATTCAAAGCGCTCTTAATGAAGAAAAGGCGCCTCGGAAACAACTTGATTTCCTGATCGACCTTTGCAAAAAGGAGGCGGCCGAGGATTCCACTAGTCGCGCGCTTGTGAAAAGTTACGTCAAATGCGTTGATTATGTTGTTTTGGCTCTCGAACTTCCCGAAAGCGTCGAAAACGCTAAAGTAGAATTTCCGAATTGGCTGTCCTTGACTCTTATTTTCAACACGAACCCTGGCGGACTTGATCCCCGTAACTACTTTGACAAGAACGACGTTGAGATTATTCGCGAAGACAACGACGCGTTGATTGGCAAATTGCTTATCAAGGATCGCGGCGAGGTTAAGGCGCAGGTTTTCTTCGGCGGCGCTAAAATTAAAGACGTCGACAAGTATGCGATTGTCGCTTCCGCTTCTCTCGACAAGGTTGAGAAAAAAATCTCGCGTTTCCAGCAATCAAATGAGTTTGTCGTTAAGAACCTCGCGGACGGCGTTCTTGCGAAGCGCATTCTAAAGCGCGCCGCCTTTGAACAGATCGTTAAAGTAATCGACGAATCGAAGAACAACGACGACAGAGTTCGCGTTGCCCGCGGCGTGCTCGATAAGGTTGAGTCGTTCACTTCGATTGCGACCAACAACGACAACGGTTTTATCCACGATATTGTCGTAGAAACAGTAGACGACGAAACGGCTCAGTCCATTAACGATCTTGCTTCCGGAGGTCTAGCGGCTGTCAAACTTGCTGGAAAGAATAAAGAGGGGAAGAAGGTCGAGGAAGAACTTGGTCTTGAACTCCTCGATAACGTGTCTGTAACGCGCGACGGAACTTCCGTTAAGGCTCAAGTTAAAGTTGACTTTGAATGGGTCAAGAAGGTTACGACGCTTGCGTTAGAAAAGAACGGCGCGAAGTGATCTTCGCTTGTTTACGTTGACGCTTTAGCAGTTTGAAAGGAACGTTCGATCCCCTTGCGATTGGGCGTTCCTGCTTTTTTAAGCGCGGGCGCCCCCGAGGGATAATTTGCGATATGAAATTCGAGCCGAATTCGGACGGCGATTTGGGCAACGTTCCAGATTTCGAATTGGCGTCGGCTTTTCAAGCGGGCGACAAAGACGCTTTTTCAGAAATTGACCGTCGTTTTCGACCAAGATTATTTCGATTCCTTCGAGGACGCGTTGTGTCTCAAGAAACTGCCGAAGATTTGACCCAAGAGACGCTTTTACGAGCTTTTTCCTCACTTAACACGCTTCGCAACGGCGTCTTTCTTTCAGGATGGTTGAAGCAAATAGCGTACCGTGTTTATGTTGATTGGGTTCGACGGACGTCGAAAGAACCGACAACTTCGTCCTATGACGAGACGTCAAACGGCAACGAGAATAGCGCTAACAGCGCGTCGTCGCTTGTTTATACGCGGAATCCAACGCGTCCTTCAGGCGCCGAATTCTATGGAACCTCTTTTGAAAAGACAGTCGTTTTGCGCGATGAACGTCGCAACGTTTGGAGAGTGGCGCGTGAAGTTTTAAGTCCTACGGAATTTCAAGCGCTATGGCTACGTTACGAAGACGAACTTAATGATCGAGAGATTGCGAAGGCGTTGGGGAAGAGTCCCGGTTCTGTGCGCGTTGCGCTTTCGAGGGCCAAAAAACGTTTGTCCAAACAACTTGAAGAACAGGATTAGAGTTATCACCCGAGACATTCAGACTTAGCGTTTGTCGAAAGGAACTGCAAAATGCGTGGCGACCTTTACAATGGTTCTGAAGGAACCGACCGCCTTGCCGATATTCTTAAGGACGACGTCGACGATTTTTTGGCGTCCTCCGATGAATCTGATTTCGTTTTTTACGAGTCTGATCGTCTTCTCCCGAAACCACGTCGATTTTTTGAAACTCTTTTTCAACGTGGCGAAACGCGGCAGACGAGCGTCGCCGCGAGACGCTATGCTTTTTCGATTATTTTTTTGTCGATTGTCGCCGTAGGCGTTTGTTTTTTTCTCCTTCATGGATTTCATTCTCCCTCGTTGGTTAACCAGGGACCCCAGAATATCGAAATTGCTTGCGAGGAGAAAGAACAGGAAAATCTCGCTCTTGAAACGGAACCGACGCCATTTCTTTTTAGTCCCAAGAATTTTTACGGTCGTGGAATCGAGGCTCTAGATACTTTTTCGAAAAAGTACTGGATGGATGAAGTAGACGTCATCCTTGGCATGACCGATTATTTGACGTCGTGGGGTGAGGCGGATGAACTCGCCTATTCCTTACAAACGCAGAATCGATATGAGGACGGCGCTCCTATTCTAGAGGACGACGAAGTTACCTCCCGCCTAGAAACGTTCAGTCCCCAAGAAATTGTGTTAGCAACAGTAAGCGTGAGCATGCTTGTTTTTACGATTGAGAAATTTTATAATACGACGGAGACGGGTCGCAGAACCGAGCTATAGGGGCGTGGCTTTTTGTTGAACTTGAACCTCTAATCGACGCCTAACCTGTTTTCTTCCGCATATGAGCGGATTATTTTAAAACGGGGAAGTTTATCGCTTTGCTCCATAGGTCTTGAATCTGCGGTTGGATTTGTCAAATAGCCGATCTGGCTCGAATATGGCGAGGTCGGTTTTGGTTATTCGTATGAACGCGAAGTCAAGAGGGGGAATGCCATATGGAAACGAGGGCGATTAAATGTTTTTTACTTTCTTGTCTCAGTTTTGGCGTTTTGTTGTGGTTCGAAGCGGCGGGTATAACTTTAGCATCAGACGCCGACGCGCCAGCTTCTCATTCTGAGGCCGCTTCGACCGCCGCCGTTCCAATTCACGGCGTTTTAGAGTCTTTGGGCGTTTTCAAAAACGGTGTTCTCGTAGTTCGAGAACGTTATCATGTTCCGACGTCTGGACTTTTCCGTGTTACGGCGCCGCCGTTTCCCGTTCACGGAACGTTTTTTATCCAGAGCGACGTTCCGATTGAAACACGTTCTCGTGAAGAGAAAATCGACGTCCCTGTTTCTAGTGAAAAAATTGACTGGACGACTGATTTTTGCGGACGGTGGCTTAGCGTCGTTTTGCCCGGAGAAAAAGAGCCGCGCGTCGTTCGCGTCATGCAACAGTCGGACGATTCGGGTGAAAACGAAAGTGTGGACGTCGACGTTCCCTTTTCGAATCTTATTTCATCGCGTTATAACATGGCGAGAACCGACGTCTCCAGCTTAAATAAGAGCGTTTTGCTTCAGTGCGAAAACGGAGAAACGATCTGGCTTGCCGATTCTTCGCTCGTATCTTCCGTTACTTTGAAGGACGAAGTTCCGACAACCGTTTCTCGTATTAAACCTGTTCTTATTTTTGATGTTAAAGACGTTGACCCCGATCATGGCGCGACTTTTTACCTTTCGTATTTGACCCGTCAAGCAAGTTGGGCGCCGCAGTATCGCGTGCTTTTAAAGGATGAAAAGGAACTGGAGATTGAACAGTCGGCGATTCTTATCAATGATTGGCGCGATTTTTCGGCTGAAGAGACGTTCCTCTATAGCGGTTTTCCACAAATTGCCCTTAAAAATACGTTGTCGCCATTGTCGCCTGGGATCGATTTGCAGCAGTTTTTTAATAGCCTTAATCAGAGTTCAAACTCCGGTCAGACACGCGATTCGGCGTATATGACCCAAGCAATTATTAGCAATGTTGTTTCACCTCGCGATTTTGGGGGCGAACCAGCCCTGCCGACCCTTGCTGAAGAAAGTTCCGGAAACGGCGGCGTCGATATCTATTCGCAGAGCGTTGGAGCGAAAGCGTTGAGAAAAGGAGAAAGAGTCCTTTTTTCCATTGATAAAAAATCGACTGATTACAAACGCATTGTTCGGTGGGATATTTTTGACTCGCGAGATTACAACGGACGAGTTAACTCGTCTCCAGACGCGGCTACGACCTCTTATGGAAGAACGACTACGGGACAAACCGACGGTTCGACGTTTACGGAACCTTGGGACGTGGTAGTCTTTCGCAATCCCTTCAGTTTTCCTATTACAACGGGGCCGGCTTCTATTTACTCTAACAAAACTTTTTTAGGCCAGAATACGCTCTATTGGCGCAATCCAGGCGAGAAGACGTTTCTTCCTGTGACAAAGGCGCTTGGCGTTCGCGTTAATTCGTCGGAAAACGAGCGTGTGTTCGATTCTTCCTTGGCGGGGCGGGAACTTCGGTTCGGCAGCGATTATACGCCGTCGCTACATCCTCAGGCGTGGGGCAACGTTGTAATAATTAATTCTAACCGTTTTCGTTGCGCGGTAATTGACGCGTCTATTGAATTGGTCAATCAACGAAACGAAGAAGTTGAGATTCAGATCTGTCGTCGAGTCACAGGAATACCAATATCTGAAAGTTTTGAAGGATTTGACGAAAAACCTGAGATCGTTCGCCGAACTGATTTTCGACCATATTACTACTACTATGCCAATCCCCATTCTGAAGCGACTTGGACGACGACGCTCAAACCAATGGAAAAACGGGTTTTAAAGTTTTCATATCAGGTCTTAGTTCTCCTTTAAAACACTGTTGATTGAAGTCGTTTTTGTTTAACCATTTTTTCTACCTCGAGATTACAAGGAACCGAGACGTTTTTTCCCATTCGTTTTCCTTGTTGAAAATTAGACGGAGGGCAGGCTTTGTTTTAGGTGAATATTGGCTTGTCATTTTCACTTGTGTGGCGTAACGGTCGGTTTATGAAATATGAACTGAAGGAGTTGCCTGTTGAGTCTTTCTCGACCTTCGACGGCGATTATTAGAAATGGCGACTGACTTTTTCAGAAAATGGCGCGTTTTTTTAAAAATTATCATTTTAAAAGGAAACACAATCTGAAAAACGCGGTTTAAGTGGACTAGGATTGTCGCCTGAGCGAGATTTGGAACAGGAGACATTTTGTCCGACTGGATAAAACAGACTTCTTTTGGAGATTCTGTTCTGATTTGAGATAAAGAGTCATTTTAAAACTACGTTAGGTTGTTTGTCTTCGGATGAACAAAGAATCTTTCAAATAAAAGGACGCCGAAAACAATGAAAAGAAAATTAGTAATTGCCATAGTTTTGGGGTTGTGCGTTGCGACTGCGGCTTCGGTCGACGCTCAGCAGCGTAATACGTCGTCGCGTCGTTCTCAGGCTAATCGCGCCGCCTCTGCTGTAAGCTCTAGCCAGGAATCTCCGGTCTCTAGTAACGAAGGAACTGCCGCCGCGCGCGTTCCTAGCGACGTTCCCGCGTCTCCTAATCCTTCTTCCGCTCCGAATGTCCCTGGAGCGCCTCGACCTCCTCGAAGGGGTGGTTTTGCCCTGATGGGCCTTCAAAATTCGGCTCGTCAAGCTGCTTCAGACAGCGATGGGAGGGTTAAGACGAGCGTATTCCTCGCAGAATTTATGAAGGCCGCTAAGGCTGCGGACGCCGACGGCGACGGAAAACTTTCTTCAGAAGAACTTAATTCTTTAATTCCTCGTCGTCCAGAAGGAAGAGGCCCCGGACAGTCTGGCGAAGGACGACCTCAAGGACGTAATCGCCGTGCGAACGACGCGGCAGCGAGTGAACTGAATTTTGCGACGGTTCGCGCTCAAGCGCCTAACAATGATCGACGAAGAGGCGGCGACCGTGAAAACGGCGATAGACCCCAGGGCGGTTTCCCCGGTAGACCTCAAGGCGTTTTTTCAGAACCGCCGTTTGCTAAGGCGATTACTGAGTCTTCCGATGAAGACGGCTCCGTTGATCTTGCAAAACTTGAACGGTTGTTAAAAGAAGCCCTTGACGCGGCGGACTCTGATAACGACGGCGTCCTTTCAAACGAAGAGTGGCGAGCTTTTGCAGGTGGTTTTGGCGGGCCGGGAATGGGCGGACCTGGTTTTGGCGGACCGGGAATGGGCGGACCCGGTTTTGGCGGGCCATTTGGGCAGGATCAAAATCCCAACGTTTTCCGCGCGATGCAAATACTTTCTCTTCAGCGCGACGCTCAGACGGCGGCTTTGAACGAGGATGGTAAACTCGATATTGCGAAGTTTCGTTCGGAATACGTGAGACTTCTTAAAGAAGCCGATACCGATAAGGACGGCGTTTTGAAAGAAGACGAGCTTCAAGCCATGCAACAGAAAGTCATGGAAAGAATGCAAACGGAAATGCGCGAGCGTTTCCAGAATGGAGGACCGGGAGGTTTTGGCGGTATGGGCGGTCCTAGACCGGGAAACGGACCGGGGGGCGCTTTTAACGAACTTAAAAACGATAAGGGCGAAATTGTGCTTTCTAAACTTTCAGACTCGCCCATTCCCGATCAGTTTAAGCAGATTCTGACGGAGGCTGATTCCGACGGCGACGGGCTATTGAGCGAAGAAGAACAAACCGCCTTCCAAAACAGTATGCGCGAACGTTTCCAGAATGGCGGCGGTCCTGGTTTTGGCGGACCGAGAGGCGGCGGCGACGCCAACGGCGGTCGACGAGGTTCTCGTCGAAACGACAGCTCGTCCTATGTCCCCGTTTTGCCCTCCGAGACTAACGGTCTCGACATGGTTGTTCGCGCTCAGGAATCCGATTCGAATGAAGGGGGATTTGGCGGCGGACGACGCAATCCTGGCGGAAGAGGTCCTATGGGGCAGGGAGGCTTTGGCTTTCCAGGAGGAGGCGCTCCCCGAGGCATGGGGATGGGCGGCTTTGGAGGTTTTGGCGGATTCGGTGGATTCGGCGGATTTGGTCGAGGGGGCGCCAATTCTGTCCAAACTGCTGCGACTAAAGCTATGACCGACGAAGGCGCGCTCAATATCGCAGATTTTGACAAGGAACTTGGTAAACTACTTAACGACGCCGACAACGAAGACGATGGAGTTCTAGATTCCCTCGAGCAGGTCGACGCGTTTGGCTATCCTCTTTCGCCACAGGGCGGTCCCAACGGGCGCGGCGATCGTAATCAAGGCGAGCGCGGTCCTCAAGGCGATCGTAATAACGGTCCTCGAGGAGATCGTAACGCGCCGAGCGGTAGCCGCGGCGGTCCTCAGGGAGGACGTGGCGAAGATTTCTCGGAGGAAGTCATGCGCGCTCGCTTTCTGCCAACCCCCGATCCAAATCTCTTTGTCGGCGTTTCCGCTAATGAGAATTTTAAGTTCTCTAAGCCTTTCACGAAAGATGGAACCGCAGAAAAGGTCGCGATCGAATCGGATTATGCAATCGGAAAATATGAGGTTCGTAATCGCGAGTACAAAGAATTCGTCGACGAGACGAAACGTTCTGAACTTCCCAAGACATGGGTTGACGGTTCGTACCCTAAAGGGACAAAGAATTGTCCAGTTGTGGGCGTGACTCTTAAGGACGCCGAAGACTACTGCGAATGGCTTGGAACAAAGTACAAGGACTGGACTTTCCGTCTGCCAACAGAAGCGGAGTTTGAAAATGCGGCCGCCGGTCCTCAGAAACTCCTTTTCCCTTGGGGGAAGACCTCTGGTTTCACGTATTCTAAAGGCGAATTGACCGCTAACTGCCAGTACAACGCCGCTGTCGTCGCGGCGTTGATAGCCAGCGACGCCTCCGTAACGGTTGAAGGTAAGACAGCCAAGGTCTCCGATTTGGCGACCATTACAAACAAGGGCGTTCTTTCCAAAGGATGGCGAGATTCAAAGTCCAAAACGGGATTCACTTATTCCCAAGAATTTGCCGCTAAGAGCAAAGTTGGCGGTTACCTCGTTCCCGTTTATCAATTCCAAGATAACCGTAGTCCGTATGGTTGCGTTGGGATGGCGGGAAACGCCGCGGAATGGACGTCAACCGTTGTTGACGGTAAGAACGTTGTCCGAGGCTGCTCCTGGTATTCGAGCGCGGAGGAATGTTCCGCGACGTATCGCGGCGATTCACAAGATCCCTCTCGCGGGGTTCCCACCGTTGGTTTTCGTGTTGTCGCAGAACGTATTTGACGTTTCGGCGAGCTTAAGTACCTGCTGAAATGAAAAGGACGATTGGCCTATTTGGGTCAATCGTCCTTTTGTTTTGGGAGTGTGGAAATCAGGAGCGCGCTAAAATAAGTCTTTACAGGAGAGCGTTTAACTCAACAAACGAAACTTATACGCGTTCGCTTTCCCATTTTTTGACGTTTTCAGCAAACTGTTCAGGCGTTGGTTCTTGCCCTTCCGCCAACCTTTTATCGTATTCTTCTTTCATTTGGGCAAGCGCGACGTCCATATCTCCGATCGAAGCAACCGCCTTTTGGTAGAAACAGCGACCGAAAAGATGATCGGTTTCATGCTGGATAATTCGAGCTTCAAAACCCTTCCAAAAGTAAGTGTTTAGCTCGCCCTTAAGATTGATTGCTTGGAATTTAACCTCTCTTGCTCTCGGAACAATCAAACGCAGACCGGGATAACTGAGACAGCCTTCTTCGCCTTCTTCAACTCCCTTGAGTTTAAGAATGACAGGATTGATGAAGACGAACTCGTTTTCCGTTTTTTCTCGCAGACCGGTTGGATTGACGACAATGAGTTGATAGGGTAAATCCACTTGATTAGCCGCCAGTCCCACTCCGTTGTTTTCATACATTAAATTGAACATCTCCGCGACAATATTGCGCACGGTTTGATCGATTTTAAGCAAGGGTTTGCTTTCATAGGAAAGCATGGGATGCGGGTATTTTACAATACGCATGATGTTTTTCTTTCAGTTTACGTTATAATATCGACGCGGAGTCTTCGGGCAGTCTCCTGAACGACCGCTTTATTATAGAAGAACGCCCCCTAAAAACAAGGCGCGATTGAAAATATCGGAGCGACGGCATGAAAGGACGAACTCCAGCGCGTTCTTGCGCCAGAAAACAAAATACAATAGACAAAGGGGAGTTCCTATCAAAAGGACGTTCTCGATTATTTGAGTGGTTTGGTTCGGGTTTTGGTTCGGTCTTTATTCATTTCGTCCTTCTCCTTTTTCTCGTTCTAATAGTTCGGGGCGGAACAGGAGGAGTTGGCACGGGGCGTCAGACTGACGAAATCGGCGTCGTTTTTTCTGATTCTATCGATTTGAATTCTCATAACAGTTCCGTTTCTAACGAAACAACTTCTGATACAGAAGCCCAATTGTCCGAATCCATTGCGAGCGATTTACCTACGAACAACCTTCATGAAATACTTGAGAGTTATCTGCCAACGAACGAAATTGGTTTGGCGGAATCTTCGGGAGGCGCGTCCTCACAAGTAATGATCAGCGAGGCAACTTCGAGGGCCGGCAACGGTTCGTCTGAAGAACAGTTGGGGCAGGCTGTCGGGTTTAGCGGCGCTCGCGGCGCCGGAAGGAAGTTTACCTATGTGATCGATCGTTCGGACAGTATGGGGTGGAACGGCGGGGCGCCAATGCGTCGCGCTGTTTCAGACGCGATTGCCAGCGTTCAAAGTCTGGATTCTAAAAGGGGAGCGGCTAAATTCCAAGTCCTTGTTTTCAACCACGAGGTCAACGTTTTTGATTCAGGGGTAGGATTGATTGACGTAACGCCTGCTAATAAGGCGAGGTGCGTTCGTTTTCTCAAGTCTCTCGTCCCGACAGGCGGAACTTCGTCCGAAGCTGCTCTTATGGCTGGAATAAGAATGAGGCCAGACGTTGTTTTTTTTCTAACTGACGCGGATGAAGAGTTGACTGAGCAGACTCTTGAACGTGTTCAAACTCTTCGACGACAGTGTAAGGTTCGGCAAATATGCGTTATTGAGTTTCGAAAATCGACTGATCCCGTGAAGAAAACTTATAAGAGGCTTGCCGCTGAAAACGGCGGAACCTATGTTGTCAGAAATATCGACGCGCTTTGAGAAATTGTGACGATCTTTCTTTCTTGTTCTTATTATCGCTTGAAATTGTTTTCTCTGTCTCGATAATTGTCTCACGGTTGGAAATAAGATTTCAACGCGGCGAGTTGAAGTCTTATTTTTGCCGAGCCGTTTTGGCAAATGCATGGTTGCGTTTTGTTTTCCGTTAATCATTCTCCATCAAGGTTGTCGCTTTGAGTAAACGATTTTTTTTCTACGGAATAGCCGGGGTTGTAGCCCTGCACTCATTATTTGTCCAAGTTTTGTTTGCGCAATCCGACAAGCCTCTCAGCATGGAACAAATCTATGCTTCCGGCGAGTTTTCAGAACAGGGCGTCGACATTATCTTCGCTCCAGTCGGAAGCGCTTTTGTAAGGCAGGTTGACTCCAAAGACGGCGTTCAGGGGCGAGACGTCGTCTTTGAAACGCCGGAAGGAAAGCAGACTGTTATCGTTAGCGCGAAAGAATTAATCCCTCGCTCTGTTCCATCCGATCCGGCTTCCTTGATAGAGGGAGCGCGTCCTATCGGCGTGTCGAGCTACGAACTTTCGCGCGATTCAAACCTTTTGCTTGTTTATACGAACACGAGACGCGTGTGGCGTAGAAACACTCGCGGCGACTACTGGATTCGCGATCGTAAAAACGACGTTTTTCGCAAGTTGGGAGGGGAGTTTGCGCCCGAGTCTTCTTTGCAGTTTGCGAAACTCTCCCCCGACGGAAATCGCGTCGCATACGTCTGTAAGAATAATTTATACATTGAGGATATTGTTTCTGGGAAGACGACTCAGTTGACCTTCGATGGTTCAACCGATGTGATTAATGGAACATTTGACTGGGTTTATGAAGAAGAGTTTGATTGTCGCGACGGATTTCGTTGGTCTCCAGACGGACGACAAATTGCGTTTTGGCGACTCGATACGTCGCGCGAGCCTGAGTTTGCAATGCTTGACGACGTCGGATTATCGACGACGACTGGCGCGTCCCGTGTCTCTGTCGCTCAGATTAACGGCGATTTCCAAGTTTCAGGACAAGATTCTTCATTTTCCGACGCGTCTACTTCCTCTGAATCTTTCGAAAAAGAACGACTCGAGTCTTATCCCACGCTTGTGACTTTTAAGTATCCCCGCGTTGGTTGTGCGAACGCGATTGTTTCCATTGGCGTTGTAACGCTTCCCAATCAGGATGACGTTGATTGGGACGCAGCCGCTTCCACGCGTTTTGTACAGTTTAACGATCCAGAAGAATACTATCTGCCAAGCATGGAATGGTATGACGGCGGCGTTGGACTTATCGTTCAAAAAACGCCGCGTTCTCAGCGTCGATGCGACGTTTATTCGATTGATTCTGAAACGCTTGAACCAAAATTCCTGTTTGGCGAAGCGGATCCGGACGGCGCGTGGCAGACGATATATCCTCTTTATACTTTTCGCGACGGCGATCGCTTTTTACGAGTTTCTGAGCGAGATGGTTGGAGACGGTACTATCTAACGTCCTTTTCTAACCTAGAAGCCTTAATTCCGATCACGCTTGAAAGCGCCGACGCGATTGATTTTGTCTCTTTTGACTACGACGCCGATGGAAACGAGCGCGGCGTTTATTACTATGCTTCTCCCGACAACGCGACTCAACGGTTTCTGTATTGGGCCTCTCTCGAAGGCGAGAATAAACGTGTGGAGATCATAAACGATTCAAACGAAGTCGCGCACGATCGTCCTTGGGGGTATGAAACTTGGACGATATCGGCGGATTCAAATCTAGCGATTTGCAGGAGGTCGGCTTTTGGTACTCCCTCAAGAATCGATCTTGTGCGTCTCGACGGCCCTCAGGCAAGCGAGATCAAGCTTTTACGCGACAATAATCGATTACGTGAAAAACTCGCTCAACGGCATTTTGGTCCGATTGATTTCTTTAAGGTTGAGATCGATGGACGGTGCGATTTTGAAGAAGCGACGGATGATTCTAACGGAAAGGTTTCTATCGACGGTTGGGCGATTTTTCCCGACGATTGGGATGCTTCCAGCTCGAAAAAATATCCGGTTCTTGTTTACGTCTACGGCGAGCCCGCAGGACAGACAGTGATGGACTCTTGGGGCGGTTCGACCTATCTTTACCACCGTTCAATTGCGCAGCGAGGGTGCGTGGTTCTGAGTTTTGACGGTCGTGGAACTCCCGCTCCCAAAGGTCGCAAATGGCGTAAACGAATTTATCAAAAATTTGGCGCGGTCGGTCGAAGCGATCAAGCCGCCGCGTTTAGAAGCCTAATTGCGACGGCTTCTTTCGCCAATAAACTTGACCTTGATCGGGTCGGCGTTTGGGGATGGAGCGGCGGAGGCACCTCAACTCTCAATATGATGTTCAATTATCCGGATATTTACAAGTGCGGCGTCGCAATTGCGCCCGTTCCCGATTATAGGAACTACGATACGATTTATCAGGAACGGTACTCTGGCTTGATTACGGAAACTCCCGAGAGTTACGAATTGGGCTCTCCTATTTCTTACGCAAACAAACTAAGTGGATCGCTTTTGATTATTCATGGTTCTGGAGACGACAACTGCCATTATCAGACGACGGAGCGTCTAATAAACAAGTTAATCGCCAGTGGAAAGGATTTTGAGGCGTTCACATATCCGTTTAGGTCTCACAGTATTTTTGAAGGGGCTGGGACAACGCTCCACTTGCGTAAAAAGACGATGAAATTTTGGGAACAGAATCTTCTGAATCCTGTCTCCAAACTTTAACGCGCCGTTCGTTTCGGAATCAAAGTTCGACGTTAAGCTTTTAATTCACTTTTTTATTAGGAGCATGATGATGTCTAAATCAGCGACATGTTACCGACGCAGGATTTTAAGCGCGCTTGGTCTCGCGGCTCTTTTCTGCGTAGTTTTATTCTCGACGCAATCGCAGGCGGCCGACAATATTCGAGCGCTTCCTAGCGAAAACGCTTGCAACGCCTATCCGGTAAGCGTTAATGGTTTCCATATTGTGGATTTCAAAACGGAAAACCTTGTGGCTCCTCAAGGGATTGACGTTCTCAATCCCCGTTTCAGCTGGAAGCTTTTCTCTCAGACAATAGGGGAAGCTCAGAGCGCGTATCAATTGACTGTGACGAAAGTTGACGGCGGCGATCTCATGTGGGATTCCGGTAAGGTTGAATCGGATCGTCAACTATATGTTCGTTACGAAGGGAAAGCTCTTGAACCTGCGACGGAGTATTTCGTCGAATTAGTCGTCTGGAATAAGGACGGATCTCAGAAATCGCAGATATACGCGCCTTTTTCTACCGGGCTTTTCCCAACTGAAGCCGAGCCGAGTCCTTGGAAGGGGAAGTGGATTGGTCTGAACTCTAAAAAGGTTATGCCCGAACCCGCTGATATTTCCGGTTCAAATTGGATTTCCTTTACGGAAGAACGGGCGATGCCAATTGGCGCTTCCGTCTACCGTAAAACATTTGAGATCAAGAATGTCGCAGACGTCGAGT
This sequence comes from uncultured Planctomycetaceae bacterium, assembly GCA_947307005.1. GTDB lineage: Bacteria > Planctomycetota > Planctomycetia > Pirellulales > Thermoguttaceae > RUG369. The sequence goes on along the minus strand of CAMZHY010000003.1, from coordinate 6,070 downwards.
CTTCTGTCGCCAATATTTCTCTCGATAATCGCGGCGAGGTTTACATTAACGGTGTGAACGTTGGCGGTTCCGACGAATACCGTCGAGTTGCTTCTCGTGAACTTACTCCTTATCTTCGTAGCGGCAAGAATGTTGTCGCCGTTCATGTTCTAAACATCGGCGGCTCTCCGAATCCTGGCGGCGCCGTTGGGAACTTCTACGTGGCCTTTAAAGACGGTTCTAAGACTGATTATCCTACGGACTCTTCGTGGAAAGCGATTGAGGGCGAGGACGATCAATATCTTTCTGTTGATTACGACGATTCCTCATGGAACGACGCGATCTGTATCGCCAAATGCGGAGACGCCCCGTGGAATGAACTGGAGATTGCGCCCTTTGAAAAGCCGTCGCCAGCGCGTTATCTTTCTAACGTCTACAGAATCAAGAAAGATTCCGAGGTTAAACGCGCCGTCGTGTACGTTTCTGGCTTAGGGTATTACGAGTGTTACTTAAATGGCGTCAAATTGGGCGATCAGGTCTGCGGTCCTATGTATACGGATTATGATAAAAGCGTTCCGTATAACACGTATGACGCGACCGACGTTTTTGCCGAAACCAAAAAGATGGGCGCCGACGACATTGAAATAGGCGTCGTCCTCGGCAATGGACGGTATTACGCTCTTCGAATGGACAAATGCGTACACTATGGCGATCCTTGTCTTCTCTTCCAGATGGAAGTTGAGTATGCCGACGGTTCTAAGGAACTTGTTGTCAGCGACGAATCTTGGAAAGGAACAGACGCCGGTCCGATTTCTGAGAACAACGACTACGATGGGGAAGTTGCCGACGGTCGGAACGCGAAGCTTATTACCGTCGATTCGGATGAAGCGAAATTCACAGAAAACACTGAACCTCGATATCTTGAAACGCGTTTTGGCAGGGCGTTCGTCGTCTCAACACCGTATGACGTCGACGTGGTCGAAGGACCAAAAGGCAAGATGGTCGCGCAAATGATTCCTCCGATGCGCGAGAATATGGAGATCAAGCCCGTTTCTATTAAAGAAATCGAGTCTGGACGTTACATAATAGACTTCGGGCAAAATTTTGTCGGCGTTCCTCGGATCAAAGTTAAAGGTCAAGCGGGCGATTCCGTCCAGATTCGTTTTGCCGAAACTTTAAAAGAGGACGGAGAGCTTTATGTCGATAATCTGCGCACGGCAAAAGCGCGTGATATTTACACTCTTTACGGCGATCCTGACGGCGAGATTTATGAACCCCGTTTCACTCAGCACGGTGGTCGTTACGCGGAATTGACAGGTTATCCTGGAACTCCAGATTTGGATTCCGTCGTTGGCTACACGGTTACGACCGACCTTCCTCTCATCGGTTCTTTTGAAACCTCGAACGAAACGATCAATCAGATTTATCACAACGTTGAGTGGGGAACGCGCGGCAACTACCTAAGCATGCCGACCGACTGTCCGCAACGAGACGAACGTATGGGGTGGCAGGGCGATCGCGCCGAGGAATCTAAGGGGGAGATGTATATTTTTGACAACTCCACCCTCTACAATAAATGGATGCAAGACGTTGAAGAGTCTCAGCGTGAAGACGGTAATGTTTCCGACGTCGCGCCCGCTTACTGGCGTCTTTACTCGCCAAACGTCACATGGCCGACAGCTCAGATTCTCGTTCCTCAGAGCCTTTATGTGATGCGAGGCGACGATTCGGCGATTGTTAAGCACTATGATTCTCGCAAGAAATGGCTCAACTTCTTGCTTTCCCTCGCCAATGAAGACGGTACGATTTCCAAGGATAATTATGGCGACTGGTGTTGTCCTCCAGAACGCCCCGAACTGATCCATTCGCAGGATCCGATGCGACAGACGAACAGAACGTTGCTTTCGACTGCCTATATGATCAACGATTTGCGTATTTCCGCCGAGTTTGCCGACTACCTTGGTAAGACGGACGACGCTACGGAATTTCGAGCTCGCGCCGACAAGATGCAGGAAGTCTTCAACAAGGTTTTCTACAACTCTGAAACCGCAACTTACGACAACGGTTCGCAAACGTCTAGCGTCCTTCCCTTGGCGTTTAATCTCGTTCCTGAAGACGAACGCGAGAGAGTCTTTAAAGCTTTGACTGACAATATTGAACAGCGTACAAAAGGACGTCTCGGCACGGGACTTATCGGCGGACAGTGGGTTAATCGTCTCCTAAACGATATGGGGCGCGCGGATCTTGCTTACGGATTTTCGACGGCGCGTGATTTCCCAAGCTGGGGATACATGATAGAGAAGGGCGCTACAACCGTTTGGGAACTTTGGAATGGCGATACGGCCGATCCAGCGATGAACAGCGGAAACCACGTCATGCTTGTTGGCGACCTTGTTATTTGGTATTACGAAAATCTCGCTGGAATCAAAGCGGATCCGAGGAATCCCGGCTTCGGTCATATAATCATGCGACCGAACGTTGTCGGCGATTTGACGTCTGTCAAAGCGTCATATGATTCCGCGCGCGGTCTTATTAAAAGCGAGTGGAAACTTGAAGATGGTAAATTTATCTGGAATATTATGATTCCGGCAAATACGACCGCTTCTGTTTCCGTTCCCACCTCAAATGCTGAATCGCTCGCGATTCGGACGACTCGTTTGGATCTTGTTCCGCCAGAGCCTGGCGAGATTCGTTTCGCCAAGTATGCGCGCAACTACGACGACTTCGACGTAACCTCGCTTGAAAAGAACGTTTCCGACGGGTATGTTAATTTCGAACTCGGATGCGGAGCTTACGAGATTGTCGCCGAGTTGAAATGAATTGCGATTTTGGACGTTTCGTAACGATCGTCTAATATGAAAGGACCGTCTTCGTCTGTTTTTTAGGGCGAAGACGGTCTTCATTTTGTAAGTCTAACATTTAGAGTCCGACGTCAGATTGGGATGCGCATTTTAACGAATTCGGGACTCAAGAATCGTTTTGATCTTTTCGAAGATTTCTAGAGGGCTAGGCGTGGCGTCTATTACAAAGGCTTCGCCTGGCGCGTGCTGACTCCAAGACGCCGCCGCCAAGCGATAGCCTTGAGCGACGCGTGTGTGATAGTCGATTCCTCTCGCCTCAATTCGGTCTTTTTCCCGCGCCAATCTCCTCTCGCATTCTTCTGGAGGACAATCAAGAATAAAAGTTAGGTCGGGAAGCACGCCTTGGGCAAAGACTGTTCCAACCCTCCACAACTCGGCGATTTCATCTTCAGTCGCCCCTATGGCGTAACCTTGATAAACGATTGTCGAAAGGAGATAGCGATCAACGAGAGCTACCTTTCCTGCGTTAAGCGCGGGTTTGATCTTATCATAAACTAGCTGCGCTCGAGACGCCATGAAAAGCGCCGCTTCTGCGATGGGGCAAATATTAACAGTTGAGTCTCCGAGAAGAAGCGCGCGAATTCTATCGCCAAGAGGAGTGTCGCCTGGATCTCGGACAAACACGGAATCGTACCCATGTTCCGCAAGCCACCCCTTAAGGAATCCAATTTGAACTCCTTTGCCAGAACCGTCGCCCCCGTCCAATGCGATAAACATTTTAAAAGAACCTTCTGATCATAAGAGTTACTGTTGCAGAACTTATTCTGCGACATGGCGAATGCTCCACGATTATACAAATAATCTTATTTTGGACATATGCCGCCCCAAGGGAAATATGGACTTTTTACCCCGTTGCAGTACAATACGACCTGAAGTTTAGCGTTTTCATCGTTGTTATTTGCAGTAAGGCGCGTAAATGATTAGCTGTTTAGCCAGTCGGCTTCTGTTGTATGCAATTACAATAGAGAATACCGAATTAAAGACACTTCTTCGACAGGTTGAAGAAGCTCTTTCTGGAGGCGCGACGATTCTCCAATTGCGGGAAAAGAACGTTGACGAGGAAGAGTATTGCCGCCGTGCGGTTGAAGTCAAAAAAATTTGCGACCGATACGACGTTCCCCTTATCGTCGACGACTCGATTAACGTTGCATTGCGAAGCGACGCCGCAGGCGCGCACATAGGGCAAGAGGACGTCGGCTTAGAACGCGCAAGAGAACTCTTGGGGGCTGATCGGATAATTGGCGTTTCGGCGAAGACGGTCGATCAGGCGCGTCAAGCTGAGGAGGGAGGCGCCGATTATCTCGGCGTTGGCGCTATTTATTACACTCAAACGAAAGAGAATCCAATTTACACGAGTCTCGATACCCTTAGAGATATTTGTGCGTCTGTTTCTATTCCTGTTGTCGCGATCGGCGGGATTAAACTAAACAACATAGCCGCCCTGAAAGGAACGGGCGTTGTGGGCGCTGCTCTTGTCACAGGGATTTTTTCTGCGCCTGACGTTAGGCAGGCGACTCGCGATCTTCGCACGATGGCCGAGGAATTGTTTGTCCGATAAGAGAACTGAGAATATTCGCTGATTTTATGCGTGAACACATCATTTCTGGCGCTATTTTAGATTGCGATGGCGTCGTTCTGGACACGATGACGCGGTGGAACCGTATTGGTGTTGATTTTTTATGTGATTGCGGACTCGAACCAAAAGCTGACTTGGTGGAGCGTCTCGCAGTAATGTCGTTGAAGGAAAGCCCCGCTTTTTTACGCGACGAATACGACGTTGAAATGAGCGTTCAAGAGATTGAAGCCGCATTAGACGCTCGAATCCGCTCTCTTTATACTCCCTGTCCGAAAGTCAAGCCTGGCGTTTTGGAGACCTTACAAATTCTCAGGAACGGAGGGGTGAAGATAGCGCTCGCGTCGACGACTCCAAGATTGTTTATCGAAGCGGGCCTTGCCGCCGCGAAACTTAGCTCATACTTTGACGGGATTTTTTCTTGTGACGATTTAGAGATTATCGAGGGAAAGAAGTCGTCAAGGATATATGATATGGCTCTCGATTTTCTAAACCTGTCTCAAGATGAGACGATTGTTGTGGAAGACGCGTTTTACGCGATTCTGACCGCTAAAAAGGCCGGTTATTATGTCGTAGGATTTGAAGACGACGAAGAATATCGAAATAAAAGTAATATTATTAGCGTGGCGGACGTTTATTTCGAAAACCATGCGGCTCTTCAAGTTTGGTTAGCAGATTGTTTGCGCGTAGGGTAACGCGACGCGTCCTCCTTCACTCGCGATAACCTCGGAAGGCCCGTTTGGGGGACGACTTCTATTTCGGACAAAACGTTATAACGTTTCCGACGATGACGGGCGTCGCGTTGATTTGCTTAGCGACAATTGATCCGATTTGATTAATGTCGGCGTTTGTAAACTTGCAACTAACGCGCGATTCCAACGTCACCCCGTCCGCTTCAAGCGCGGCGTCAAGCTTACATACAACGTTGGCGTTTTTCTGGAGATAGGCGAAAAGGTTACGGAGCGAAGCGTTGCCTATTTCGCCTGAAATCCGCGTTTGTTTGTGGTTTGTTCCTTGGGGCGACGTTTCGCCGACAGGGGTGGGGCGATTATTTGAAATATCTGAAAAAAGACGCTCGTCTTGCGATAAAAGTAGCTCAATTTTGGCGACCGTTTTAAACGGTCCGTCGACGCGAATCATTTTTTTACCGTCAAACGACTGATTTTCGAAAATGCAGTCTGGATAGTCTTCCCTCTTAAGTTTTTTTACCGTATCAACGGAATAATATCGGCTAACCTCGGCGTCTTTGTCGATCGAGACCGGTTTAAAAGACGCCGTGGCTTCATCATAGCGATAATCGACGTTGAAACCTAAACCGAGAATAGTTAAAACGCTGCCAATATAGACTTTTTCAAAACGCGCGCTTCGGTAGAGATCAACTGGTGTTTTCTCAAAACCTGAAAGCTTGAGGCGCGCCCGTAGAGCAAACGATTTAAAGACTTCTTTAGGTTCCGTAAACTGATTAATCTGGAAATCGATAGTCGTGAAAAGACGCGCAACCATTTGTTGGGGCGCGTGTTCTAGCCCGACGCCCTCGTTTTTTCTCGCTAAAAGAAGAAGGGCTTCGCCAGCGGCTTCTCGCGGTCCGACATATAGAAGAGAAGAATCGTCGACAACAAGAAAACTCAGCTGAGAAGCGCTTAGTAAAAAGTCAAGC
>CAMZHY010000002.1 GCA_947307005.1 uncultured Planctomycetaceae bacterium | reverse complement strand
TTAGAGCGCGTCCCTGATAAGGACGAGGTCCATGGTTCGAATCCATGTGCGCCCACTGAAAAACGCCGGTTGAAAAACCGGCGTTTTTTTCTATCTGGTTTTCTTCCAAAAACGGCGAGCAATCGCCGTCTCGTCTTGTCATATTCAACCGTTGGGAGTGATTGTCGCCCGCGTTCCTGAAAAACGACCGGACAAACTCGCGATATTGGCGTTTCCTAAACCGTTTCGTTTACCGTCGATTAAACGGCGTCTGCAACCGTGCGAAGTCGTCGGATCCATGTCTAAACTCAATTCTCTAAGACAAATTGCAAAAAATATTTTCAGTTCGACGTCGCTATTTACAAAAACATATGAAAACGAAGAGTTAAAAGAAGTCCATGCGCCCCCTTCTCGCTCCGAAAGGGAGAATACCGAAACGAAGTCGCAACCGGAACCGAATTGTTGGACGAGTTTCTCAGACGGGACGAATGGACCTGCTATCCTCAACGAACGTTCTGGCGCAGAGAGTTTCTTCAACAAAATGGAATCCGTTACCTTGAAGGCTGCGTGCAAGAAGACGAGTTCTTTACGTTTGCCGGAATTCTCGCCGCCGAGCGGGTTCGATACGTCCGAAAACGGTATTTCACATTGCGGATCCGTCCGAATTCGATCATGACCAGCCCGAAATCGCCGATCAATTTTCACGGGCGCCTAATGAATATCCACTACATGAACGAGTTCGTCGCAAAGCGCGGTCTGCATACTTACGGAACGGAAACCAACGTCGCTAATATGTGTCGCTGCGCCCTTTCTCTATATGAGACGCTGAAGGACAAATTCAACCTCGAGGATTTCTTCTTCAAAGAACCCGATAAAACCATTTACCGACGCTTTCTTAACCGTCTCCCACTTGAACGCGTTGAAAACGAACTCTACCCCGTTGATTCGGAGGCGCTGGAAGAAATTCGGAAATATCGAATCGCGCGCGTCTGCGGAACAGGTCCTCTCGGGCGCGCCGTCTGCAAAGCGTTAGAAAGCTACAACGTTCTTATCGAAGGATTTTTGACGAATGAATCGGAAAACGCGCCGACGATTTTCATGGGAAGAAGCGTGGAGAAAATAGAAGAGGCGGAAATACCAAACGACGTTATCTTTATCGTTATCGTTATCGTTATCGTTATCGTCGCGGCCAGACCTGCTCTCTGGGAAGAAATACGCGCCGCGTTGGAGAAGTGAAATATCCGTTGCATGTCTCATAGCAAACTTTCCGCGGCGTTCCCTCCATGGGCGAGTTGACGCGGGAATTATTCATTTTCTATTTCACGCAAAACCCAAGGCGCCAAAAGCCCGAAGCATTCTTAGAACGTTGCGATTACTAGCGACGTCAATCGCATATAACCGACGCCTCCAGGTCTCTCTTGTAAGACGCGATCCACGCCAAGCCCCTTGTCAAAGAACAGGACTCCTTATAATGTTTGTGGCGCGTTAGTTTTAATCGCCGATCGCCCAGTAACTTCTTGTTCGCGATCCCACCCCAAAATACACAAACGCCTCGCCGCATTAATTCCCCGGCGACGCTCGTCGACGCGTCTTTTTAGAAGACGGGGAAATGCGTCGACGGTGTGAAAAAGTCATAATACTCGGTTGCTGAAGAAAAATGTCGTCGTCAAGCCCTAAAGTCAGCGTGATTATTCCCGTTTACAACACGGAAAAATATCTTCCCGCTTGCTTGGACAGCGTCTTGAACCAAACGCTACGCAACATAGAAGTTATCTGCGTTGACGACTATTCTTCGGACCAAAGCGGCGCGGTTCTGACCGAACGCGCCAAACGCGACGACAGGATGACAATAATCCGCTTGTCCGAAAACCGACGCCAAGGTTACGCGCGCAACTGCGGTCTAGAGCAAGCGACCGGAAAATACGTCTATTTTCTGGATTCCGACGACATGATCGAACCGGAAACGCTCGAAGAACTCTCGAATTTGGCGAATCAAGAGAACCTCGACGCGATCTTCTTTGACAACAAAGAAAAATACGAGAGCGAAGAGCTGAAAAAAATCTACGTTCCTCCCTTCTCGCTTCGACAGGGGAAATATCGAGACGAAGTCGTCGCCGGAAACGAATTGCTGGAAGAGTTTCTCCGTCAAAACGAATGGACCTGCTATCCTCAACGAATATTCTGGCGAAGGGAGTTTCTGCAAGAGAATAACATTCGTTACAAGGAAGGTTGCGAGCACGAGGACGAATTCTTCGCGTTTGTGGGAATTCTCACCGCCAAAAGGGTCCGATACGTCAGGAAGCAATATTTCACATTGCGAATCCGTCCGAATTCGGTCATGACCAGTCCGAAATCGTCAAAGAACTTTCACGGATACTTGATGAACTTTTACTACATGAACGAGTTCATCGCGGATCGCGGTCTGCGCACATACGGCGCGGAAATGGGCGTCGCAATAATGTTTAACTGCGTTATGACGTTGTACGAGCAGTTTCAGGGCAAGTTCAATCTAAAAGAATCGTTCTTCAAAGAACCCGATAAAACCGTTTATCGACACTTTGAAGATTATATTCGGTTAATGCGCGGCGAGAACGGAATCTACGCCATGAATCCCAGCGATCTGGAAGAGATTCGGAAATATCGAATCGCGTATATTTACGGCGTCGACCTCTTTGCTCAGGAAACTTGTCAAAAGCTGGAATGGCGCAACGTTCTCATCGGTGGATTTCTGGCGCCGGAAGCGGAAAACGCGCCGTCGGTTCTCATGGGCAGAAACGTTCTGAGCATAGAAAAAACGGAACTTCCAGACGACGCCGTCCTTGTCGTCTCGACAAAGGCGGGCGTCTTGAAAGATGTAGCCGCAATGCTGGCGAAGAAAAATCTTCACGTTGTTAATCTAACGGTGACGGCTCCCTCGTGGGAAACCGAACACGACGCGCGCAGCCGACGGATTGATTGAGGACGAATCGGTTTCGCCCATTAAAGCCCCCTCTTAGGAAGCCTACTTCGTTAGCGTCAGACCTGCGGTTCCACTCCGTCTAACGATCTTGATCGTGAAGAAAAAACAACTCGACTGTCGATTGAAAAATGAATTCGTCAAATCCCAAAGTCAGCGTTATTATTCCGGTCTATAATACGGAAAAGTACCTTTCCGCTTGTCTTGACAGCGTGTTAAATCAAACTCTACGCGATATTGAGATCATCGCCGTCGACGACTGCTCCCCCGATCGTTGCGGCAAAATACTAGACGAATACGCCTCGCGCGACGACAGGGTAAAGCCCGTCCATCTCCCCGAAAACCGCCGACAGGGATTCGCGCGCAACCGCGGCATGGAGCGCTCGACCGGGAAATACCTTTACTTTCTGGATTCCGACGATATGATCGAACCGGAAACGCTCGAGGAACTCTCCTGTTTAGCGGATCGAGACAATCTCGACGCCATCTTCTTTGACAGCAAAGAACATTATGAGAGCGAAGAGTTAAGAAAGGCCCACGTCCCGCCGTTCTCTCTGCGACAGGGGAAATACCGAGACGAAGTTGTCACTGGAATCGAGCTGATGGAAGACTTTATCCGTCAGTACGAATGGACGAGCTATCCCCAACGAATCTTCTGGCGCAAGGAATCTCTTCAGCAAAACGGCGTCCGCAACGTAGAAGGTTGCGAACACGAGGACGAATTTTTCGCGTTTGCGGGGACGCTTACCGCCAAGAGAGTTCGATACGTTCGAAAACAGTATTTCACGTTGCGAATCCGTTCGAATTCGGTCATGACCAGTCCGAAAACGCCGAAAAATTTGCATGGATACCTGATGAACATCTACTACATGAACGAGTTCATCGCCAAACGGGGATTGCATGTTTACGCGGCGGAAGCCAACGTCGTCAATATGTATAATTGCGCGATTTCCATTTACGAGATGCTCAAAGACAAATACAACCTGGAGGAAGCCTTCGTTAAAGAACCCGATAAAACGATATATCGGTACTTCATGGCCCACGTTCGTTTAGACCTGGGTGAAAACGGACGTTATTCCATCAATCCAGAGGCTCTTGAAGAGATTCGGAAATACAGAGTCGCGTATGTTTACGGGGTCGGTCCTCTGGGTCGGACGACTTGTGAAATGTTGGAACGCTACAACGTTCTTATGGGAGGCTTTTTGACCAACGAACCGGAGAACGCGCCGTCGGTCGTTATGGGCAGGAACGTTCTAGGATTAGACGAAACGGCGATTCCCGACGACGCCGTCGTTATCGTCGCGACCAATCCAACCGTCTGGGAAGAGATCAGCGCCTTGTTAGAGAAGCGAAATATCCCCTGCATGTCCCATCGAAAGCTTTCCGCCGCATTCCCTCCATGGGCAAACTGAATTCAAGGCGCCCATTTTATTTTTCAAAGAAAACGACGGAACGACTTTATCGTTTCACGAATATTACCGTCGTTTGTCGGCGACCAATCGTTTTGTTTTGGGAAAGACTGCGGTAGAAATCAGAATTTTAGCGACATTGAGAAGCGAATCGTCGAAAGACTTTGCAATTAGGTTTTCATAAAGAACGATGACGGAATTGGATTATATCCTGCAAAATTTTGACGAGCGTTTCCGTCGCTTCAAGGGACGGCGAATCGCGCTGTATCCCGGCGAATATCTAGACGCGATAACGCGCCGTTTTGATTCAGATTATCACTTCTATCGCGTCCTGGAACCGGAGGCTTCCGAAGCGCCCAAAGACGCCGAGCTCGTGATCTTAACCGATCGGCGGCGAGAAGGCGAACCGGATTACAACGCCATCCGCGAATCTTGCGAGAAACAGGGAACTCCGCTCTTCGATATCTTGGGCGTCGATATGATCGAAACGCGACGCGAACTGATCGAGCAGGAACACGTAACGATTCCTCAATGGAAAGAAATGCTCGCGGAATACGACGTCGTTTCCCTGTCGATGACCAACGTTGCGGCGGATTATATCGCAACAAAGGGACGTTGGGTGCTGAGACGCAGGTTTCTCATCCTCTATCATTGGTTAAAAAGCCAGGGGAAAACGGTCCTTTTCCTCTGGGAAAATAAGGAGCAAATCGATTCCCTTATAAGGGAAGGAATCGCCGTCGAAGGAAGCGCGCTCGAAGGCGTGGACAGCGGACCCTTTTTTCTGCAGTTACTAGAGAGCTATCCGGGGAAAAGAATCATTCATATCGGTCGAGACGTTCTGAGAGACGGGATCATCCCGCGAGAATACGGTTTTGACTCGCGTTTGCTCAGATATTTTGTTTTTCAATTCAAAGTCTCGACCGCCGCCGACGACGCCGACTACCATGTTGATCGAAATCAACTCTTAGAAGCTATCGATCAGCATGACGTTATTTCCTTTGACGTCTTTGACACGTTGATCAAAAGAACAGTTCTGAATCCCAACGACGTCTTCGAGATGGTGGAAGAACAGACGGGCGTTAGCGGGTTTGCGGAAGCCAGATCCCATATCCAGAAGGTTTCTCCGAGACTTACCCTGGACGAAATGTACGACTGGCTGAAAGAGAACTGTAAATACGACGATCAGACGATCGAAACTTTACGTCGGACCGAACTGCAAACGGAAACCGACGTTATCTTTCCCCGTCGCAGTATGACGGAAGTTTTTGAACACGCCAAAAGCCGAAACAAAACGATCGCCCTCGTTAGCGACATGTATCTGGACCCCGCTTTTATGCGAGATCTCTTGGAAAAAAACGGGATAACGGGATACCAAACGCTGATTATCTCCAACGAATTTAGAGTATTCAAGCACGAGGGGCTCTTCGAAGAATTACGAGAACTTCGGAAAAACGGCGAATCGGTCCTGCACGTCGGAGACAATTATTTCTCAGATTATATGTCGGCCCAAAAGTTCGGTCTGGACGCCTTTTACGTCCCGAGCGGTCTAGAAACAGCTAAGAAGAACGGCTACGCGGAGATTTTTGAAAGGAATCTCAATCTTACGGAGCGTAAGATTTTAGGGCTAGGAGTCGCTTTCGGGTTTGACGATCCCTTTGCGCCCAACGACGATCTTCGGATCGCCAATATGATCGTCGCGCCGCTGGTTGTCGGGTATCTGCTGTGGGCGATCGGCGAACTGAAGGGGAAAGGATACGATTATTTCCTCTTTTCTTCAAGAGACGGCTGGATGCCTCAGGACGTTTACGACCGGTTGCAACGTCGATTTCCAGAAGAATTGCCGCCGAGCAAATACTTTTATCTGAATCGGCGCGCGGCTCTTTTAACCGTCATGGACAATTTTAAACTGCTCAATTATTTCTTCACTTTACCTTTCAAAAACGATCCGCCAAGGCAGTTGCGTCAGTTGTTTCGAATTCCGGAAGAAAAACTGCTTCCTTACGGCGGCGAATCGTCGAAAGATTATTATTTCATGCACGAACAGACGATTCGCGAGGAAGCGGAACAATACCGCGAAAACTACCGGAACTACTTGGCTCGCGAGGGATTGCAGGGGAAAAAATGCGCGATCATGGATTTCGTTTCGGAAGGCAACGCCCAGATGATGCTGGACAAAAACATCATAAAAATGGACGGATACTACGTTGGACTCCCCAACCACGTCTCGAAGTATGACGAGAATATCCGCTATTTTCTCGATAACGATCTGATGAGTTTTGACACGCTGATGAAGATCGAGGGATACTTCACCTCTCCGGAACCGTCGCTCGATTACGTCGGCGACGGCGGAACCATTGTTCTTGCGGAGGAAGTCAGATCCCGGAAAGTGATGGATCGAATTCAAAAAATTCACGAATACGCGCGCCAATACTTTGACGCGTTCTTTGATCGGCTGTATCGCGACGGTCGGTCGGTGGAAACAATGGACAAGGAATTGTTCTTTAATCTGTGCGCTTCTATCAATCTATATGACGTCGATAATTTTTATTATGACGATATGATCAAACAAGCGATGCCGACGGGAACTTAATCAATCCTTTACAAAGGATTTTCAACGTAAAGGACGTCTCGTCGGGGAGGAAGGGCCGAATCCTTTCGAACGCCGACCGTTTCTGAAAAGAAAGCGTTCTCAGCCGTAGGTCGTTCACGACGGCGAAAGAGAATCTCAACGCTTTGACGTCTCGTAAATCAAATGGGGAAAACTTGACGTCTTCCTTGATTCATATAAGAATGTAAATAAAATATGCGACGCTGGGGAGTTTGGTCTTTTTTTAAGACGAACTTTCCTTCAAGAAGGACGGCTTTTAGAAGGGCCCCGCCCTCTATCTCCCGCAATTCGGACCCCGTCGAACGCACCCCTTCGTTCGCGTGGTAAGAATCTTCAACGACGCCTTACGAACGGCCGCCGACGGAACTCTTGACGTCGCCGCGCCCGATTCTCAACGACGAAACGCTTGCGCTAGAATAAGGGACGCGACATGACACAAGCGACGGAGCATGGACTTGGCGAATTGCATGCGACGCTGCTCGAAATGCTTGAGGATATCGACGCATTGTGCCAACGACACAACCTGCGTTATTCTATCTATTGCGGAACGTTGCTTGGCGCGATTCGGGAACATGATTTTATTCCATGGGACGACGACGCCGATCTCATGACGCCGATCGAAGACTATCGCCGGTTCTTTAAGATCGCCCAAAAGGAACTGGGCGAAAAGTACGCGATTCAGGATCTCGGGAACACTCCGCAGCATCCGTGGCTTTGGATGCGCATGTACCGAAAGGGAACGACGTATATGCGCAAAGAACTGTCGAAGCTCCAGATTAACCACGGAATCGCGCTCGATATCTATCCAATGATCGGCGTCGCCAACACGCGGATCGGCTATCGGTTGCAGCGAACGACGTTAGGTCTGGCGAGCGCGCTACGCTGCGTCGATTTCTGGAGAGTGGCCGGCTATCCCGAACAGAAACGCGCGCGATTTCTCGGCAAGGCGTGTTCTCTGCTGCCGAGGGGGTTGCGGCGCGTCTTGAGCATGGGATTGTTTCGATTGGCGTGCGTCTCCCCTGAGCGTAAGAAAAAGTGTTGCACGCTCGACGTTTCGGCTTTTACCCCCAAATTCGACGCCGCCGACTGGGTCGACTATACAAGGGTCGAGCTTGCGGGAAAATCTTTCGTCGCGCCAGTCGCTTACGACAAATTACTACGCCTTATGTACAGAGATTATATGACTCCGCCCCCCGTCGAAAAACGAAAGGGACACCAAGAGTTTTTGGGCGGCGTTACTTTTGACGCGCATCGGGATTATACGCATTATCTAACTCAAGACGCGGATGAAGTAAACGGCGAAAACGGATCTCCGACGCCTTTCGCCAACGTCTGATTCCGCCGGATTCTTGCGCATTGTTCGGAACCATAAACGACGACAAGGTTCGCAAACGGACTTCGTCGACAAGAGAAACAACGCAGAGACTGTGAATCTTCAACGAGACAAATATATCGCGCAGATTATATCGGACGCGAAAACGCCGGATTACGACAAAGCTATCGCGAATTGCGAGGATCCGTCGACCTACTGGAGTCTTTCCAGCCTTCGCCGGGGACTCCTCGGCTGGCTCCCTTTGCCCAGGAACTGTCGGATTCTGGAACTGGGCGCCGGCTTCGGCGCGTTGACCGGCGGACTGCTTGGCGTCGGCGCAAGCGTCGACGCCGTCGAGTGGAACGAAATTCGCGCCGACGCGCTCCAACGACGTTACGAACGGTCGAAACGACTCCGAGTGTTGCGTCAAGATTTACTCAGTCTTGAACCGGAAGAGCCGTACGACGGGATCGTCCTCGCCCGAACGCCTAAGGGCTTTATCGGAAGAGAAGACGCGCTTTGGTCTCAGTGCGCAAGATTGCTGAAAAACGACGGATTTCTTCTGGCGGGCTTCGACAATCGCTTTGGTCTGCGCTACTGGCGCGGCGGCGTGGACGACAGGGCGACAGTCCCGTTTTCCGCCGTCGACGGCGGTGTAAAAGGGTTATACTCTCGCGCTGAGTTCGACGCTTTCGCTCTTCGCGCGGGTCTGAGTCCGCGACGCTGTTTCTATCCCTTCCCCAACGCGTTCTTCCCGCTGGCGATCTACACGGAGCGCGAACAGCCCGGACGCGGTTTGGACGACCGACTTTTTACGTTAGACCCCTGGAACAGTCCGACGCTTTTAGAAACCGGACAGTCGCTCTACGACGCGCTGTTCCGCGAGGGGCTGGCGCCCGCCATGGCGGATTACGCAATGATCCTGTATACGGCGTCGGAGGACTATGCGACGCGCGATTCCCTCGGCGCCGTCGACCGCGTCGTTTTATCCGCCGATCGAGGAAAGAAACGAAGCGCCGTCGTCCGACTTTACGCCGACGGCGTCGTGGAAAAGGCGCCCCTCTACCCCGAAGGCGCGGCGACGTTGCGACGGCTATATAAAACTCAGGAAGAGCTTCGCGCTAAAGGACTTCCCGTTATCGAACAAGACCTTCTCAAGAACGGCGTTATTCGCATGCCGCGACGGAAGGAATCGACGCTATTGGAATATTTGGAACGTCTCCAAGATAGAGATTCGTTGTTGGCGATCTACGACCAACTTGAGCGCGATATTCTTCGCTCCTCGCCGCACGTTCAAACCGGAGACCGCGCGGCGGACGTCGTCCTTGAAAACGGCTATATCGACATGACGCCATTTAACGTCTTCTGGGTCGACGGGACGCCGTTATATTTCGACCAAGAGTTCGTCCAGCCGAACTGTCCGGCGGGCTACGTTCTGTTCCGCGCCTTACGCTACGCGTATTGGCGCGTCCCGGAACTTGAACAATTGGCGCCCTTAGAGGAAATGAAGCGGCGTTATCTCATTGAAGCGCGCTGGGAGGAGTACGAGGAGCGCGAGAGAGCTTTCCTTAAAAAAACGCGGCGGAGCGACACGCTGCGCCAAGTCTACCGCTGGTCTGAGGTCGACCGAGAGGCGATCGAGCGACGAAGAAAAACGTTGCTGGCAAGTCGAAAGATTCGGCGAGAAGGGTATTACCCCGTTGGTCTGCTCATGGGGGTGTTCGATATGTTCCATATTGGGCACCTGCGACTGATCCAGCGCGCCAAAGAACATTGCGGATATCTTCGCGTCGCCGTTTTAAGCGACGAATTAGTATGGCAATACAAGAAAAAGAAACCGATTATTCCGCTGGAGGAACGGATGCAGATTCTTGCCGCCGTTCAAGGCGTCGACGAAGTCGTCTGCATTGAGGACACTCCTTCCCGATTGGAAGAAATAAAACGCCGTCCCTTTGACTGCTTCTTCTCCGGCGACGATTACCGCAATAACGATTACTGGAAAATGGAACAGAAACAGCTGCGGAAAATTGGCGCGGATATCGTTTATTTCCCCTATACCGAACGCCAGAGTTCTTCGAAGATTCGCAAGAAAGTCAAAACGGAAGTTCAGGATAAAGACAAAACGACGACGGAATAGCGCCGTCAAAACGAATAAAGCGCGAGAAGATTCAGTCTTCTCGCGCTTTTTCGTTAACGGCAACTCGACGGTCGCCCGTTTTTGGGGAGGTCGCTCGACGCCCCGCTTTCTAGGCGCCGCGCTTTACGATCGTTCGATCACTGCGCGTCGACTTCCGTCGCGACGTCGTCGATAAAGCTCGGATCGGAATAAATCGCTTCGTAGATACGACTCCCGGAATACATCGCCGAATATCCAGCGCGCCACATTTTGATCGCGGATTGGCAGTCAAGTCCGACGCGAACGTCCGTCGCTTTATTATGGAGGCGGAAATTCGAATTGCCCGTCCAATTCGCGAGACGTTCCGAATTAACGTCGGAGGTCGCCTTCTTCGTTTGCTCCTTGGCGTCGTCGGGCGTTTTATTAGCTTCGTCCAGACGCTGATACGCTTCGTTCATCGTCGCGACCGTCTCGGCGTACTTCGTCTCGACGGCGGCGTCGGCGGTTTCGAGTTCCGACAGCGCGGTTGCCGTCGCTCCGTTGAAGGTCGTTTGCGCTTCGGTACGCGCTTTAAGGAGTTCCGTCATCGACGACTCGCCCGCCTGATATTTGGCGACCGCCTCGGCGATTTGAGCGTTGCGCGCCTCGACGGCGGCGAGATACGCGCTGAGATACGTCGAAAGATTCGACGCGTGAGAATCGTATCGCTCCTGCGTCATATCGAGCCACTTGTTGAACCATCCCTGCCACGTGTCGAGGGCGGGGTCGACTTCTTTGGGACGCGTCACGGTAATTTCGACCTCGGTCGTCGCGGAACCGCCGAAATTGTCCGCGTCGACGGTTTCGGAAACGACGGTCTGCGCCTGAATCGCAACCTTCGTCGTCACGGAATCCTTGTCCGGTTCGACGGTCGCGAAATAATCGCTTGGAACTTCGTACGTTACGGCGCCCGTCGTTCCGTCGATCGACATTCCCTCGGGAACGACGGCGTCGTCGGCAAAGTCGTAGCGAACGCCCTTCGCCTGCGAACCTTCCGGAAGCGTCGCGGAAACGGTGAACTCGAGTTTCTTCCCCGCTTCGACGGTCTGCGCGGCGACGGGGGCGATCGTCGGTTTTTCCAGCGTGGTCGCGGAGGAATTGGCGACGAGGATTTCATACTCTTTCGTCGCATGCTTGCCGTCGACATACGCTCCGTCCTCGCCGCGCGTCTGCTTCGTCGCTTTAACGGTCAGCGTGAAAACTTGCGCGCTGACGTTTTCAGCAAGATAATCGGCGCCGATATTCCACGTCAACGCGCCCGACGTCGCGTCGAGGGTCATGCCTTCGGGAACCGTTTGGTTCACTATCGCGTAGACGATCCGGTCGGCGGTTCCGTTCGGATCGGTCGCGGTAATCGTCGCCGTAAACGTCGCGTCGGTATGCGTGACGAGTTCGTCGGCGGCGAGGTCGTTGAGAATGGGTTCCGCTTCCTCGTATTTCGGGTTGACGAGTTTGATCGTCAAGGACGTTTCCGTCGAGTCGGTATAGTCGATCGTCTTGTCGGTCGCGCCGACAATCGACCGGGCTGCGACGCCGACGTTATACGTTCGGGAAGGCGTCGTCGTATTGCCGAAATAATCCTCGGTCGTCGTCCATTTGACGTCGCCGTTCGAGTCGATCGACATTCCCTCGGGGGCGTCGGTCGTAAAGCGATATTCGACGGCTGTTACGCCGGCCGGGGCCGTTTCGACGGTCGCGACGGTAATCGGCGTCCCCGCGGTCGCGGTCTGCGGTTCGATCGTCTTCCACGTCGGCAGAAGCGTCGCGTCTTCTTCAAACGCGGCGTTCGTAATCGTCAGCGTGAACTTTTTCGAGACGGACGCTCCTTCCGAATCGACGTAGCTTCCGTCCTCTTGCTCGACCATCTTCGTCGCTTTGACCGTGAAATCGTAAAGGCGCGTCTTCACGCCGCCGGCAAGGTAATCGCTCGGAATCGCCCAGGAGAGAACGCCGGTCGTCGGATTAATGACAAGATTCGTCTCGTCGACAAGCTCGTAACGAACAACGGCTTCGGGATCCGACGCGTCGTAGGCGGAAACCTGTCCAAGATAGGCGGAGCCAGTCGCGGCGTCGACGTCGTCGAAGTCGGCGAACGTCAACGCTCCGGCGACCGTGAAGGTCATCGGGCTCGTCGCGACGCGGCCGAGCGCGTCGGTCGCTTGCACGACGACGTCGTAAGTTCCGATCATAGCCTCGGTCGGCGCGATCCATTGAAGGACGCCGTCTTCCGAAAGGGTGAGGAACGAGCTGACCGCCGTCGAATCGACGAACGAGAACGCGACGTCGTCGCGCTGCGACCCGTCGGCGTCCGTCTTGTTTGTCGCAAGATTGACGGATCCGGCGACGCCGACGCTCGCGGTTACCGTCGACGGAAAATCGACGAACGCAAGCGAAGTCGGATCGTAATTGAACTTCAGGACCGCCGATTCGCCAAGCGTCGGCGCGCTCTGCGCGTCTTGGACCGTCAGCGTGTGAGCGCCTTCCGTAAGCTCATGGTCCAAACTGAGTTTAATTTCATAGCGATCCAGTCCCGTTTCCTCGTTGTAGGCGTGATAAGCGCGACTATACGCGTACTGCTCGCCGTCGAGCGCGACGAGGAGTTCGTCGTCCTGCATAGGCGGCTCGTCAAAGCGATAAACGTCGATTGAAAAGACGACGTCGCCGTTGAGAAAACTCGACGCCGTGTACATGACGCCGTCGTAATTCGCGACGGAATCGGCGACCATCGAGACCTCCGGCGTAACGGGAGAAACGACGACGTCTTGCGTCGCCGTCGCCGAAAGGTTGAGAATTTTGTAGACGTGAACGACGGGAATATCGCTGACAATCGGTTTGAACTGACCGGTCGCCGAGTCGTATTCGTACTCGGTTTCCGTGCGAGTGTCCTCATAGAATTGATAGTTTCCGCCGTAAGCGCTCTCGTCGAACTCGCTCTTGTCGACCGTGCCGGCGTAAATCGATTCGTTGACCTTCGCGACGATCGACAGATTCAACGTCTGCGCGCCCGCCCTGTCCGTCTTAATCGTAAAATCGGTCCACGGATCTTGGGCGTCGGGATTCGACGCCGGCGGCGTAAACGCCGTGGTCAGTCCGTAACGCGCCGCGTCTTCATTGACGGAGATCGCGTACGTTACGTCGTAACCGCCGAACTCTTTCGGAAGGCTAACCGCGATCGACTCGCCGGCGGTTATATCGAAGTCGATTTCATCGAGCGTCGCCCGAATATAGTCCGCCAGACCTTCGTTCCCGACGTAAACCGTCGTTTCCTGCATCTCCGACTCGCCCGACGCGAACGTCGTCATAAGCGAGACGGTCGTCGAACCGCTCGCATTTTCGTCGGCGACAAGCCGTAAAACGCCGCTCGAAACGTCGTTCGCATCGACGACGTGGAAGTTGGAAAACGTATAAGAATCGACGGGGACGGACTTCTCGCCCCTCGCGTTCTCGACGACGTCGACCGTCTCAAGGTAATCGACGACGTCGTAACCGTCGACGACGTAGCCAAAGACGTTGTAAGAGCCGTCCAAATACTTCGCCGCGTCGAACATCACGTAAAACTGCGCGTCGCTCGTGCCCGGTCCATTGTTCGCATACGCGACCGTCCCACGACGACTGTGCGTGAGAACGTCGGAATGCTCGTCGACAATCGAGAGTCCGGAACCGCCGATTCCGTCGCCCTCGGGCGAGCCGCCCTGGAACATGAAATCGGAAAGAATTCGGTGAATCGACAGCCCGTCGTAGTATCCGTCGGCGACAAGATCGAGAAAATGATTCGAAGAAACAGGCGCCTCGTTCGGAGCGCTGAAAAGCTGGACGACGACTTCGCCGAGCGTCGAGACGGCGCCGTTCGTCTTCGTCTCCAACACGGTAAAGGCGACCTGCGGTCCTTCAGGAAGGGACGCGGTCAAGCCGTTGACCGAACTCGCGTCGATAATTTCAGAACTCTTACCTTCGATCGCGTAGTGATACGTCTGGTCCGTTTCCGCGATCGTGATAATCTCGGGAAGCGTTTCATAAATAGACGCGGCGTCGAGCATCTGACGGGCTTCAAGCGTTTCAAAAAGGCGAAGACGACGGACCGACCCATCCTCGCGACGTCCTGATTCACGGCGCGTTTTCTGACTGAAAAGACGACGAAATGCCGATGAAAAATCCATTTTCACTTCCCTTCAATAACGTCTCGGACTCGCGGAGTCCGCAAATTCCGACGCGCGCAAGGCGCTTGATTACGGCGACCGTCTAACGTCGATTGAAATTTGAAACGACGTCGGACGCGCATATTTTATCCAATTTGTCAATATTATCAACCAAAAACGCTCGACAAGCAAGCGACAAAACGTCGTTCTAAGAGCGAGAACGTCGAAATATCCCCGATTTTAGAACGCGCGTCGTCCCTTGGAGTTCCTCTTTGACTTCAATTTTATGCGAAGAGGAAGAAACTGCGTCGTTATTTTGGGTTAATATAAAAAATTTACGCAATATAGGCAAAAATCGACCAAATAATAATAAAACTTTTGAAAAAAATCCCGTCGCGACGGCGACGGGAGAAGCGCTTGAAAAAAGAGGGGTCTTTGTGTAAAATGGGAACGGTTGGGTCGCAAGACGCGTCTTTATATAACGGCGCGCGTCGCGACCGACGTAGCGCGCAGGAGTCGAGATGTTAGAACTGAAGAATCTCAAGAAATCGTATCAGGAACCAAGCGGAGAAGAATTGCCAATTCTCGACGTGCCCCACTGGAGCGTCGACGCGGGAGAACAGGTGGTCGTGATCGGTCCGTCAGGGTGCGGTAAAACGACGTTGCTACACATTATCGCGGGCATTCTTCGACCGACGTCCGGTCAGGTTCTCATCGACGGGTGGAACACGCCGCTTCTCACGGAATCGGAACGCGATCAGTTTCGCGCGCGTCGCATTGGCTACGTTTTTCAGACGTTCAATCTCTTGCCGGGCTTTACGGCGCTTGAGAACGTCCAACTCGGGATGGCGTTCGCAGGACGTCACGACAAGAAGCGCGCCGTCGATCTTTTGGAGCGCGTCGGACTTGGAAAGCGTCTCCACCACAAGCCGAGTCAAATGAGCGTCGGGGAGCAGCAGCGCGTTTCGGTCGCGCGCGCGCTCGCGAACAATCCGAAACTTGTGCTCGCGGACGAGCCGACCGCAAACGTCGACGTCGGCAACCAGCAGATCGTCGTCGACATGCTGCGCAACACGTGCCGCGACGAAAACGTCGCGCTGATTCTCGTCACGCACTCTCCCGCGGTCGCGGAGCAGTTTAGCCGCGTCGACCTTCTGACCGACGTCAATCTCGTCGCGAAACGAAAACTCGCCGAACAAGACGCCTCTAGGGCGGAATGAATTTCAAAGTTCAAAACAACGTCAAGAAGGCGTTCTCCTTCCTTTGGAGAACGCCTTCTTTTTTTACAACGTCGACGCGACGAGTCGAATTAGTCTTCCTTAGCGTCCGTCATGACGAAGGACGACCACAGACTTGGATCGTCTTCATAAGGAATCGGCGGGGCGTGTTGTAGCGTAAAGACGCCGCGAGGGGAGTCCGAAAGCGTAAAATGCATCCCGAAGCGATCGAAAAAGCCGGGATCATAGCCGTTGAGAAACGCGCCGGGAATGAAAGCGGTAAAAGAATAACCGTCGTCTTTCAGTCGCGAAGCCATGACGAAAGAATCGACGTCGACTCCCGTCGGGACTTCGCGCGCGCGATTGATAGGAAGCCACTGCGCGAGCGGCCTCGCGGACCGCGTCGATTCGCCAATCAGCGGGAAGAACGCGAATTTGTAGCAAAAACGCGTCCCGCGGCGCGCGTCTCTCATGTCTCTCATATCGAGACAGAGCCTCAGCGAATCCGCTCTTTCCAGCGCCGACCGAGGCCAGCACGGCTGCTCGTCCTTTCCAGACGAAACAATCGTCAAGATAAGCCCGTCGGGCGACCAACCGATTCGAAAATCAAAAAGATCCGCGTTTTTCTCATTGACGCCAACCGACTCGACCGGCTCCTGCATCCGTCGTTCCATCGCGTCGTCGCTTTTGGAAACCAACGACCATATAGGAACGCGGAACGAGGCGTCGAGCGTCTCCGGTTCGACGGAGCGCGGCGAAGGAGCGTCCCACCGTCGACAAAAAAAGCGAAAGCGAAACAGAAAATTTGACGGTAGCGTTTTCGATGATGTCGCCATGACCAATCACTTGACGTCGTAAAATTGCGGACGCGTTATTTGCGATCCGTCTTGTCTGAGTTCTCGTCGGCGCGTTCGAGTTCGTCGCGAGCGTGGAGCGCGTCCTTTTGGAATTTATCGATTTTGTAGCGAAGAGCAAGTCGCTTCGCCTCGTTAACCTGCCGTTCTTCCGCGAAATGCAGCCACGTCGCGACGCAATCGACGAGCGCAAGCGCGACGACCCAAACGCCGAAGAGTCCAACCGCGACCCAGAAGAGCGCGAAAAGTCGGGGATAGCTTCCGTAAGGAACAAAGAGTCCGGCGAGCATGCAACCGCCTGCGATTCCAGAAAGGGCCGCAATTTGAACGCGTCGCCACGCTTGACGCTTAAAGAAATGGCGATCGCGTTCCGTCTCGCCTGGAAACTGAGATTCTGAGAACTTCGTCAGCGCAAAGTAGTATCGAAACTGAGAAATCGCAAACGCCACGACGACTCCGGCGATAATAAGCCCGAGCGCGTGAGTCGCCGCCATGCGTCCGCCGTCCAAAGATTTCGCCCAGACCGTATGCATCGTCGCGCGTCCGCCGTTTTCCTGAATTGCGCAATCTTGTTCCAAGAGCGCGCCAGCGCCCCGCCGATGAGGAAATTATATCGACGTCGACAGGTTGACGCAAGCGTTTTTCACACTACAATGTCTCAAACGTAAGGGCTGTTAGCTCAGTTTGGTTAGAGCGTCTGGTTTACACCCAGAAGGTCGCTGGTTCGAATCCAACACAGCCCATTCGTTCTCTTGTTCAAGCGCGTAAATCGTCGGAAGTCTCTTTTTCTTCTTTTCGTTCCGGCATGAACGCGACGACGTCGGTCACGTCGAGAATTCCGACGGGACGTCCTTCTTCGTCGAGCGCGGGGAGTTCGCTTATCTTTCGTTTCGAGAGGATTTCGACCGCCTCTTTCATCGTCGCGTCGGCGCAAATTGCAATCGGCGACGGCGTCATTACTTCGGAAATAGGCCGATCGAGCGCGTCTTCGCGACGCGATTCAAAGAGCCGAGCAAGATCGCTGTCCGTAAAAATCCCAGAAAGTTTTCCCGAATGATCGAGGAGCAGCACGGCTCCCGCGCGACGCCCAGGTTTGCGGCACGACGTAAAAACGTCGCGAACCGACGTCGCGTCCGACGCGACGCGACACTGTTCAAGAGGGCGCATGAGCTCGCAAACGCGGCTAAGACTCAGTCCCAGCGCGCCGCCGGGATGAAATCGAGCGAAATCCTCGGAGCGGAACCCGCGCAGACGACTGACGGTTAACGCGAGCGCGTCCCCCATCGCAAGCATCGCGGCGGCGCTTGAACTGGGCGCAAGCCGGAGCGAATCCGCCTCTTCGATCTTGCCGATTTCCAGCGCGACCGTCGCCGCGCGACCAAGCGCGCTCTCCGCCGTCGAGACGATCGCGACGATCGGAACGCCGCGCGACGCAAGGGGACCGAGAATACGTTTAACTTCTTCCGTTTCGCCGCTGTAGGAAAACGCGAGAACGACGTCGTCCGGCGTTATCGCGCCAAGGTCCCCGTGACGCGCTTCGCCCGGATGCACGAAATGACTCGGCGAGCCGGTCGACGAGGCGGTCGCCGCAATCTTGCGCGCAATTAACCCCGCCTTGCCCATTCCCGTCGTCACAAGGCGTCCGCGGCATTCAAGAACGAGCGAGACCGCTTCGCAGAATCGAGAATCGAACGCGTCGACAAGACCAAGAATCGCGGCGGCTTCCGAGCGGACGACGCTCTTCGCGTAGCTTAACGCGTCGGCGTCGCTCCCCGTCCACTCTTGAACATACTCGCGCCGCTTGAGGGCGAGCGTTCCCTCAATGGAAACGACGTCCGACGTCGCCGAGTTTCCGGGGAACCGAAGCGTCGCTCTTTGCAGGTCGTTTTCTCTCGTCATGACGTCGCGTCCTTTCCGATAGTCGCGTCCACCCCCCCGGCGAAAACAATATCCGCCGGATAACGAGGCGAGAATACCCTATTTTTTCTTATGACGCAACGTCGTTTTTTCGGAACGCGAACGCCCTCAAGCGTTCTTCGCGGAACGGTCGCGCTCTTGTTAAACTTGCCTTTCCTGATAGAATTAGGAGAAAACGTCAATGTGAAAATCGACGCGTTTGCATCGTGAAGCGCGTCGCATGAAATCACTCTTTGGGGAGCGTCAATGGCGGTCATACTCAACGTCGAACATCTTAGAAAACATTTCGGCCCGGAGCCGGTCCTCTCCGACGTGACCTTTCAGGTTCGCGAAGGGGACAAAATCGGTCTCGTCGGTCCGAACGGATGCGGTAAGACGACTCTGTTGAATATTCTTTCCGGACGCGAAGAAACGGAAAAGGGCGGTTTTGAACTCTTTGGCGGCGCGACGCTCGGATATCTTGAACAGCGTCCGACCGTCGATCCAACGGAGACCGTCGTCGAATCGGGACGCAAAGCGCTCGACGCGCTCCATCAAGCGCTGATAGAATCGGAAGAAATCGTCGCAAAAATCGCGGATCCGTCTCTCGACGACGCCGAGCGCGACCGACTCGTTCGACGGTACGACCACCTGCACGAAGAACTGATGCGCAAAGACGCCTATAACATTGGGCGTCGCGTCGAACGCATCCTCCTCGGCGTCGGCTTCACGGAAGACGATTTCGACAAGCGCGTTTCGGCTCTCAGCGGCGGCGAACTCAATCGATTGGGACTCGCCAAACTGCTCCTCGAAGAGCCCGAAATCATGCTTCTCGACGAACCGTCGAACCACCTCGATCTCGCCGCGACCGAATGGCTTGAAGACTTCCTTAAAACGACCAAAGCCGCGATTATCCTCGTAAGCCACGACCGATACTTCCTCGATCGCGTGACCAACAGAACGTTCGAGCTTTACGCGGGGACGGTCGACGACTACCCGGGAAACTTCACCAAGTATCAAACGCTTAAAGCGGATCGACTCGCCGTGCAAACGAAGACGTACGAGAAATGGGTCGAAGAGGTCGAGAAGGCGAAAGATTTCATCCGCCGTCATCATTACGGCAAGAACACGGCGCCGCAAGCGGAAGACCGCCGTAAGAAACTTGAACGTCTCGAAGCGGAGCCGCCCGAGCTCCCGCGCGACGTAACCTCGCCTCCGATGACCTTCCCTCCCGCGTCCCGAACCGGCGACCTTGTTTTCCGCATTGACAATCTCTCGAAGGGCTACGGCGAACGCAAACTTTTCAACAACGTCGCCTTCGACGTTCAGCGCGGCGAACGTTGGGCGATTCTCGGCCCTAACGGGTGCGGTAAAACGACGTTCCTGCGATGTCTGCTCGGCGAAGAAACGCCCGATTCGGGCTCCGTCCGTTTCGGTCAAGGCGTCGCGGTCGGCTATTTCGATCAGCAGCTTCGCGTCGTCGACGATCAAATTCCCGTCGTCGACGCGATTCGTCCGAAGAAGAAGGTCTTTGAAGACCTTGCGCGACGGAGGCTCCTCGCCGCGTTTGGACTCGTCGGAGACCAGCAGCTGCTAAAAGTCTGCAATCTTAGCGGCGGCCAGCGATGTCGCGCGGCGCTCGCTAAACTCGCCGCGGACGATCCGAACGTTCTTATCCTCGACGAACCGACGAACCACCTCGACCTTTGGGCGCGCGAAGCGCTCGAAAAAGCGTTGAAAAATTTCGGCGGAAGCGTGATTTTCATCAGTCACGACCGTTATTTTGTCGACCAAGTCGCGGACAAACTCCTCGTCTTTCAGCCCAACGCGACCTATAAGATCGTCGACGGAAACTACTCCACGTTCCGTCATATGGTTTCGCGCGGTCTCATGGCGGATCCGTTCCTCCCGAACGCGCTCGACGTCCCGTTCGTACCGGGCAAAATCCAGCCCGAGACGAAAACGTCGGCGAATTCCAACATGTCGCGCCGTTCGTCGCTCGAGAAAACGGCGCCGTCAAAGAACAAGGGCGCCGCCCAAACTCCGTCGGCGACGCCGAAGCCCGCGCCCGGAAAAGGACGAAACAAAGGCGCCGTCAGAAACCTCGATTCCGACTCCGACGTCGCGCGAAAGACGAACGGCGTTCCAAGCTACAAGCAGGGCGATCCTTCCAAGTACGCGGAACAGAATTTCAAGGAAGCGCAGGGGCGCGTCAAGCCAAAGACGGAAAAACGCAAACGCAAGTTTCCGTTTCGCAAAGTCTCTGAAATCGAAGACGAAATATTCATTCGCGAAACGCATATGCAAACGCTCGCCGAAGATATGACGAAGCCCGAAGTCGTCCGCGACGGAGCGAAAATGAAGGAGTTGCAGCTTCAGATACAAGAGGAAGAAGAGGCGATCAAACGTCTCTACGAGCACTGGGAAGAGGCGAGCGAACTCAACTAGCGCCGTTCGCGTCCCTTCTTCTGGAATAATGGCCAATTTCAAGTCAATCAAACGCATGGGAGAACGCGCTTGACGACAACCGACGCAAGAAAAAAAGATCGATGGGGATCGCAGCTCGGCGTGATTCTCGCCGTCTCGGGGAGCGCCGTCGGGCTTGGAAACTTTTTGAGGTTTCCGGGACAAGTCGTCGGCAACGGCGGCGGCGCGTTCATGATTCCCTACGTCGTCTCGCTCTTAGTCGTCGCGATTCCGCTCGCGACGGCGGAATGGGCGCTAGGACGGAGCGGAGGACGCCATGGGTATCATTCTCCCGCGGGCGTCTACTATTCGGCGTCGAATCGCAGCGCGTTTTGGGGCGCGATGGGGTCTTTCGCGACGGTCGCGCCTTTTATCATTGGGATGTACTACGTCTTCATTGAAGCGTGGTGTCTCGTCTACGCGGCGCAATATCTCGGCGGAGCGCTCGCGCCGCTCGGAATTGGTTTTTCCGTCGCGCCCAGCTCGCCTCCGGGACTGTTCTTCGACGACGCTCAAGGATATGAAAACTTTTTCGGTTCGCTCGTGGGAATTGGCAAGAACGGCGCGCTCTTCTCGCTGAAAACCTCGACCGCGCTCTTTGCGACGCTCGCGTGCGCGGGAATCAACTTCCTTCTCGTCTATCGCGGAGTCTCGCGAGGAATCGAACGCTTCTGTAAAGCGGCGGCGCCGCTCATTCTCCTCTGTTCAATCGCGGTCATTATCCGCGTTATCACGCTCGGCAATCCGACGGGACTCCCGGGCCGGAGCTTTCTCGACGGACTGGGATTCATGTGGAACCCGACGCGCGAAGTCGCGACGGCGTCGGGCGAGGTTGTTCGCGTCGGCGTCTGCGAGACGCTCGCGAATCCCGACGTATGGCTTGCGGCGACGTCGCAAATATTCTTCAGCGTTTCGATCTGCCTCGGCGCGGTCTGCACTTACGCAAGCTACGTCAAACCGCGCGGCGACGTCGCGCTTTCGAGTCTTGCCGCGACGGCGACGAACGAGTTCTGCGAGGTTGGGTTCGGCGGACTCATGTCGATTCCTCCGGCGATTATGTTCCTCGGGGCGCGCGCGTCGGGAAGCTTTGCGTCTTCTTTCGCGCTTGGATTCGTCGTTCTTCCGAACGTCTTCGGTCTCATGCCGTTCGGACAATTCTGGGGATTCCTCTTCTTCTTCCTCCTCCTGCTCGCCGCCGTGACAAGCTCCGTTTCGATGATCCAGCCGATGGTCGCGCTTCTCCAAGAATCGCGAGGGTGGACGCGGGAACGAAGCGCGTCGGTCGCGGCGACGGTCAACCTCGTCGGGACGCTCGTGATTTGCTGGTATACGCTAAAACTAGGCGCGCTCGACGTCTTCGACTTTTGGGTCGCGAACTTCCTACCGCTCGTAACCGCGATTATTCAGACGGTCGTCGTCTGTTTTGTCTGGGGCGAGCCGGCGCTGCGTTCGGAAATTGCGCGAGGTTCGCGCATAAAACCGCCCCTCTTCCTCGTAACCGTCGTTAAATACGTCTCGTTTCCCTATATGATTCTCGTCGTTCTCTTCTGGAGTTGTCGAAACATGGGAACGCGGATTCATGAAATCGCAAACAGTCCCGTCGCGCAGATTTCGCTCGTCTTCATGTCGATCGTTGGAATTGCGACCCTTGCGCTCGCAACGGGCGCCGCAAAACGGTGGCGACGAATCGCCGACGCCGACGCGACTGAACGCTAACGACTTTTTAAACGCGTCGTCATTAGAACCTGAAAGGCTCCTCATGCGCAACAAGCCTCGACACGAACACTGGGGATCACAAATCGGCGTCGTTCTCGCAGTCGCGGGAAGCGCCGTCGGACTCGGCAACTTTCTGCGATTCCCCGGTCAGGTCGTCAACTACGGCGGCGGCGCGTTCATGATTCCCTACGTCGTTTCGCTGCTGCTCGTCGCAATCCCCATTTCGATGAGCGAGTGGGCGCTAGGGCGCTTCGCCGGACGCCATGGCTATCATTCCCCGCTGGGGATGTATTACGTCGCGAGCGGACGCAAACGAGGCTGGGGTATCGTCGGCGGCATGAGCATGTGCGTTCCTTTCGTGATTGACATGTACTATATTTTCGTCGAGGCGTGGTGTCTTTTTTACGCGCTCAAATATCTCGGCGGAATGTTGGAGCCAATCGGATTGGGATTCACGCTCGGGTCCGGCGATTTCGCGGGAATGCGTCTAGGAAGCGGCGACGAGTACGAGCGATTTTTCAACGCGACGACGGGCGCGAATCAAAACGGCGCGCTATTCTCCCGCGCGGGCGCGCCGCTGCTGGCGACGACGATCTTCTGCGTCGCAATCAATTTTCTTCTCGTTTATCGCGGCGTGTCGAAAGGAATTGAAAAATTCAGCAAACGCGTGGCGCCCCTGATTCTTCTATGCGCGCTCATTATGATTATCCGCGTCGCGACGCTCGGCAATCCGCTGGGTCGTCCGGGACAAAGTTTCCTCGACGGTCTGGGCTTCATGTGGAACCCGACGCGCGACGTCTATAACGCGTCGGGAGAAATTATTGGACGCGCAAGCGTCTGGACGTCGCTTCTCAATCCGGAAACGTGGCTGGCGGCGACGGCGCAGATTTTCTACAGCGTGTCGATCTGCATCTGCGCCGTCTGCACCTACGCAAGCTACGTGCGTCCGAAGGACGATATCGCGCTTTCGGGTCTTTCCGCGACGGCGACAAACGAATTCTGCGAAGTCGTTCTCGGCGGTCTCATGGCGATTCCTCCCGCAATCATGTTCCTCGGATCGAGGGCGGCGGACGGTTTCAGTTCGTCGTTCCAGCTCGGGTTCATCGTCCTGCCGAACGTTTTCGAACTCATGCCGTTAGGGCAACTCTGCGGATTCGTCTTTTTCTTCCTCCTCTTCTCCGCGTCCGTCACGAGTTCCATGTCTCTCGTGCTGCCGGTCGTCGCTTTCTTCCGCGAGGCGTTTCGATGCTCTCGGGGCGCGAGCGTCTTGCTGGGAGCTGCGATTCATCTCGTCGGCGCGTTCATTGTGATTTGGTTTACCAAGGGATTGACGGCGCTCGACACGTATGACTTCTGGTTTGCGAACTTCGCGCCCTTCCTCTTCGCCATATTCCAGACCGGTCTCGCCGCGTTCGTCTGGGGAACCGCAAAGCTCCGGGAAGAAATCGCGCTCGGATCAAAGATCAAACCGCCGACGTTCCTCGCCTTCGTGGTAAAATACCTCTCCTTCCCCTACCTCGTCGTCATCGCCATTTTTTGGGCGTCGAAAAACCTCAAAGGACGCGTTCTCGCGACAATGCAAGACTACGTCGCGCAGCTTTCCATTGGATTTTTCCTCTTGCTGCTAGCGTTCCTTTTCACGCTTTCCGTCGTGACAATACGGAGATGGCGCGCCGAGGGAATTTCAGACGGATACGGTATTCAGACCGAAAAAGAAGACAATTCAAGGTCTTGACAAACGCTCAGGATAATTCGTAAGTTTACGCTAGGAACGTCGCCTTTCGACGTAAAGAAACAGGAGAACGCGCATGACGTGGGGCGGTTGGGTTAGCATGACGGCGTCGCTCGCCATTGTTATCGGACTCTTTGGCTGGTGTTGTTACAAACTCGTCGTAACGCGAGAAACGCAGGACGCGGACGCGCCCGAAGAATCGACGGAACGTTAACGAAAAGAGAGCGGCGGAGCGCTACGCAAATGACGCGACAGACAAGAAAACGCGACCACTGGGGATCGCGACTCGGGGTGGTCCTCGCAGTCGCGGGAAGCGCCGTGGGACTCGGCAACTTTATCCGTTTTCCGGGCCAAGTCGTTTTAAACGGCGGCGGCGCGTTCATGATCCCATATTTGATCTCGCTTCTTCTCGTTGGAATTCCGTTGGCGGCGAGCGAGTGGGCGCTCGGTCGTTTCGGCGGTCGCAACGGAGCGCGGTCGCAAATGGGGGTGTTTTACCTCGCAAGCGGTCGAAAACGTTGCTGGGGAATCGTCGGAGGTCTGATGACGATCATTCCTTTCGCCATCAGCATGTACTACGTCTTCATTGAAGCGTGGTGCGTCCTTTACGCGCTGCAATATCTCGGCGGAATGTTTGAGCCGATCGGTCTCGGTTTTTCCTTTTTCAACGACGTCGATCCGGGCTTACGTTTCGACGCTCCCGAGGAATACATGCAGTTCTTTAACCGCATGATCGGGAAATACGCGGACGGATCGCTCTTTCGTCTCTCGTCGTCGCCGCTCCTTCTCGCGACGGTTTTCTGCGCGCTCGGCAATATGCTGCTCATCAGCCGCGGAATAGCCGGAGGAATCGAAAAGGTATGCAAGTTCGCCGCTCCGCTCGTCTTAGCGTGTTCGTTGCTCGTTATCGTTCGCGTCGTAACGCTCGGCAATCCGACGGGAATCGAAGGGCGCGGATTCCTCGACGGGTTGGGATTCATGTGGAATCCAACGCGCGACGCTTTCAGTTCAAGAGGAATCGTCATCGGCCAAACGACGCTCTGGGAATCGTTAAAGAATCCCGACGTCTGGCTCGCGGCAACGGCGCAGATATTCTTTACGCTTTCATTATGTTGGTGCTGTATAACGACCTACGCGAGTTACCTCCGCAAACGAGACGACGTCGCCCTTTCCAGTCTCTCCTCGACGTCAATCAACGAATTCTGCGAAGTCGTCCTAGGCGGTCTCATGACGATTCCGCCCGTCGTCATGTTCCTCGGTCAAAACGCGGGCGTTAATTTTCACTCAACCTACGCGCTTGGGTTCTCCGCGATGGCGAATGTCTTTGGGCAAACCCAGTGCGGACAATTCGTAGGTCTGGCGTTCTATCTGCTCCTCTTCACGGCGGCGATCACAACGTCCGTCTCGCTGCTTCAACCGACGGTCGCGCTCTTTCAAGAAGTTTTTCAACGAAGCAAGGAGTCGAGCGCGTTCATTGTCGGGTGCGCGAATCTTGTAGGAACGTTTTTCGTCTGTTGGTTCACCAAAGACCTTGTGGCGCTAGAGATATGCGACTTCTGGATTTCAGGAGTCGTCATGTTTGTCTTTGCCATTCTCCAGATCTTCCTTGTCGCGTTCGTCTGGGGCGTTCCCGCGTTTCGGTCGGAATTGGAGTGCGGGGCGCAAACGCGCGCGCTCAATCTCGTCCCTAAGCTCGTGAAATACGTTTCTTTCCCCTACATGACGATCATTATCGTCTTCTGGTTTATCAAAAACGTCGAGAAAGGGTATTACGAGTATCAAGGAAACGTCGTCGCGCGTTACGCGCTCGCGTTCTTTACCGTCGTCGCGGCGGCGCTGCTCCTTCTTTCGATTATTGCGACGGCAAAATGGAAACGCGAAAGCAAGGAAGCGACCGAAGGCGACGCGACGGAATCCAATTCTTGACGCCTGTTTAAAATTTCAGTAGAATGCCGCCCGAAAATCGACGCGTCATTTTTTCTTAGCGCGTCCTGGAATACAAGGAGGGAAACAATGACAAGAGGCGACAAGCCGGTGCTTGAGGCAAGGGGACTCACTAAGCGCTACGGTAAGGTTACGACGGTTCACGACGTCGATATCAAAGTTTATCCGGGAGAAATCATCGGTCTTCTTGGCGCGAACGGCGCGGGCAAGACAACCAGTTTTCACATGATCTGCGGTCTTACGAAACCGACGGCTGGCACGATTTTACTCGACGGCCAAGACGTTACGCGTTGGACCATGTCCCGACGCTGCAAGGCGGGACTTGGTTATCTTCCGCAGGAACACAGCCTCTTCGGCGCGTTGACGGTCGAGCAGAATCTCTACGGCGCGCTCGAATTCTACGGAATTCCAAGGCGCGAACGTCGCCCAATGTGCGAAGAGATTCTGAAGCGCTACGATCTTTGGGAAGATCCCGTCAAAGGTCCAATTCACAACCGCGTCGTCGGAAACGGCGGCGCCGGAGGACTCTCCGGCGGCGAACGGCGGCGTCTCGAATTTGCGCGCGCGATCGCCGGCAATCCGAAAATTCTCATGCTTGACGAACCTTTCGCTGCATGCGACCCGGAAACAATCAGCAAAATTCAACGCGCCGTCCTTGAACTCGCCGATACGGGAATCGCCATTATTATCAACGACCATGCGATTGCAAACACGCTCAAAATCACCGAACGCGCCTATGTGATCGATCGAGGTTCCGTTCTTTGTTCGGGCTCCGCGATTGAAGTCTTATGCAATCCGGAGGCGATTCACTTCTATTTCACGCACGAAGCGAGCGACAACGCCGAAACAATCGGCAGAGCGCACGGTCTTTCGCCGGAAGACGCTCGCGAAAGAGTCGCGCGCGCCGTCAAAGAGGTGGAACGTCGATGGCCCGAAGACGTGATCACGCTTGGCGGACGCGGTTCGACGCCCTCGCCGACAGACGACGACTACGGTCAAGCGGCGCCGCGCGAACGCGGGAGTTTCGCTTCGCGCTTCCGTTTTTCCTTTAACGACTCCCGACGCGAGGAACCGATCCGAAGAACGCCCCCAAGAGAGCCAATCGCGCGGCGCGACGCCCCGTCCGCCAACCGCGAGACGCTTGGACTGCGACGCAGAAGAACGTCGGACTACGACGAGCCGGAAACGACGCGGCGCGACGATCCACGCGACGACGCCCCTCGCGACTTCGAGCGTCGCGAAACGCTGACGCTCCGCCGTCGCAACGACGACCGGACGCGTCCTAATTCGTTCTCTCGCGACGCCGATCCGGAGGAAGACCGTCGCGCCGACTCAACGAGCCGACTCCTCAAACGCCGCCGGCCCAAGTGAACCGACGCGCGTCAAGTCGCGTTCCTCAATGGAGAACGTCCGACGTTCGCGTCGCGCCGTAAAAAGATCGACCCGTCCCCCAGAAGAGGACGGGTCGATTATTTTTACGTTTTAAACGAGCGAGCCGTTAGCTCGCGGAAAAGAGATCAGGTCTCGTCGATGAAGGACCAGTCGATCTTTTCGTAGCCGTTCTGGTATTCCGGACGAACGAGTTCGGCGACGCCGGGGGTCTTGAGTTCGGCAAGGTTGGTAACCTGGAGCTTCTTCGCGTCCCACTTGATCGTTTCGCCGCGTTCGCCAGCCTTCGGGGCGGCCCAAACGGCAAGGTTGCCGAGGAGGATCGTCTCGGTGAGAGGACCGGCGAAATTCGGGAAGTTGGACCAGCAGAGTTCCGGCTTGTTTTCGCTGATCGCGGTAACCCATTCGAGCTTGTTGCGAGCGTCGAAATCGCTGGAATGTTCGTCCTCAGGAGCCTTGCGCCATTCGACGCCGTCGATTTCCGTAAGTCTGTCGCCGCCCTTGGCGCGAAGTTCATACCTGTTGGCATAGTCGTCCGGGCTGTAAGCGACGCCCTTGTCGCCGATGATGATCGCGCCGGAGTTGGTCGGGTTCGTAATGCCGTATTCTTCGAAGAGAGAAGCGTCGGGCTTCGTGCTGGCGTCGAACCAAGTGACTTCGATCGCGCCGCGGTTTTCGGTCGCGGGGAACTGGAACCAGATCTTGCTGGAGGCGGGGAAGGAGTCGAAGTCATGTCCGGACGATTCGGCGACGACCTCGGTGGGGAACTTCAGGTCGCAAGCGCCGTACGGCATATTGGCGGTATGGCAAGCCATGTCGCCGAGGGAGCCGGAACCGAAGTCCCACCAGCCGCGCCACTGGAAGCTGTGGTAGATGCCGGGCCAGAATTCGCGCTTCGGCGCGACGCCAATCCAAGCGTCCCAATCGAGATTCTTGAAAGCGGCCTCGACCTGCTTTTTCTTCTCGTCGATGAGTTCGTTGGCGACTTCTTCGTCGTCCTCTTCCGCCTTCGTCTTCGCGATGAACTTTTCCATCGTCTCGGCGCGGTCCGGTCCCTGCGCCCAAATCGGACGGTTCGTCCAAATGTGAACCGCCTTGATTTCGCCAATCACGCCAGCCTTAATCTGGGCGACGCAACGACGCATCGCGTCAAGCGTGGACCCTTGGTTGCCCATCTGGGTGCAGACGCCGTACTTCTTCGCGAGATAGCCAAGATAACGAGCTTCGCCGATCGAGCGCGTCAGCGGCTTTTGCGTATACGCGTGCTTTCCGTTCTTGATCGCTTCCGCCGTGATGATCGTGTGCATGTGGTCGGGGGTCGAAACCGTAACGGCGTCGATCTTGTCCATCATTTCGGCGTAAAGGTCTTTGTAGTTCGTGTAGGTCTTGCAACCGGGGAATTCCTTCGCCTTGCCCGCAAGCGTGTTGCGATCGACGTCGCAGATCGCGACGACTTTGCCGTAATAGCTCGCCTGCGTGATGTCGCTGGCGCCTTTGCCGCCGACGCCAATACCGGCGATCGCCAACCCTTGAAGCGCGGACGCGCGAGCGATTTTAACGCTGTTGCCAGCGCCAACCATGAAACCAACGCCGGCGATGGTCGACGCCTTGAGGAAATCACGACGAGAAGTTTGCATACTCATGGAAAAACTCCTGAATGTTTTGAGTCAAAACGGCGAGGAACGCGCGTCCGAAGGTCTTCAAACAAACGACCCGACGCCGGACGCCCCTTGCTCCTAACGCGGCGTCGTTGAAAACAGACGCCTTACTTTTGAATATTACGCTTATTATACAAGGTCGCAATCTTCAATTCCAGTCGGGACTGCAACAATTCGGTCAAATTTTCCTAAATTGTCGGAATATTTTACCAATTTAAAGGTCGATCGTTGTTTTTTTATCATTCTCATCGCCGCGCCAATTGATTAAATCGGTCGTTCTCGATATATTCAGTCAATCGTCCGGAGGTTTCGGCGCGATCTCGGAAAGGCGCGCGGCGAACTCGGACAAGGTGCGGACGTAAATCGATGAGCGAGTTCTTTTTCTTCTATCCGAAAAACCAAATCGCGGGGGCGCTCGCGCGGCGAGGATTCGTCGTCGCGAAAGGCCGTAGACCCGTTCCGACCTCGATTCGCGTCGACGAGTCTGACAAAACGCGAAATCGGCTCGTCGTCAGCGCCAAGATGGAAGGCTCGGGCGCGTTCTACATTCCATGCTCGAACTCTCGCGAAGGGTTCTTCTACGCCTCGACCGAAACGCTCCCGTTCGATTGTCGCCCCCGATCTCTTTATCTCGAACTCTGTCGCGGTCAGATTTCGAGGATTCAGCGCAAACGAGCGGAATGGTCCTATTCGGGCTTTTCGACTCCGGAACGGCTGAAGGGACAAATCCGGCGCGCCGTTCAGAAATTCTCCGTTCTCGTCACCTCCGACGCGGACTCCCCCGACTACGACGCGGCGACCATTTCGCTCTTCACGGCGCTGTGCGAAATCGCGCGCCGCCTCAACGAACAGTACCTGAACCAAACGCTCGCGGCGCGACGCAGAACGGCCTCGTGGGTCTCTCGGTTTGGGTTCTCGACCACGCCGCGAGAAAACTGGACGGTCCCTTACGACGCGCTTTTCGCGGGTTCAAAAACGACTCGCTCGCGTCCTAAACTTGAGCCGCTCTTTCAAACGATCAACCTCCGCGTCAACTGGCGCGACGTCGAACGCGGTTTTCGATACGACTGGTCTCGAGTCGGCGAGACGCTCGACAGAGCGCGCGAACGCGATCTCCGCGCGACGCTC
The DNA here is from genome assembly GCA_947307005.1 of uncultured Planctomycetaceae bacterium. Classification (GTDB taxonomy): domain Bacteria; phylum Planctomycetota; class Planctomycetia; order Pirellulales; family Thermoguttaceae; genus RUG369. The sequence continues at coordinate 6,909 of CAMZHY010000002.1, read as the reverse complement.
GGTCCTTTGACGCGTTGGGGAACGGATATTCCTTCGAGACTTCAATCGTCGTCGCTCAGCGCGGAAACGCTTCGGCGCGATTACATGAGTTACGTCGAATCCGCCGTCGGAGCGTTGGGAAATCGCGTCAATCGCTGGGTCGTCGCCTCAAACGTCGAAACCGCGCCGAATCTCACGACGCTTGAATTCCGTCTCTCCAGCGCGATGCAGGCGGCCGAATTTATACGAAACAACCTTCCGAACGCGGAGGTTTTTCTCGGAATCGAACAGGCGTTCGGCGACGCTTCGCGATTTCGCGATCCCCCCCTCGTTTACGGCGGAGACCTTGCCGCGAAGCTCGCGGCGCGCCGCGTCTTCGACGGATTCTACGTCGAAGCGAATTTCGGACTCGTCCCCAACACGACGGCGCCGCGCGATCCCATGGAACTGCACCGGTTTTTCGATCGATGGCGGACGTTTGGCGTTAAGCTCGCCGTCGCCATGTCCTGTCCTAGCGCCGCGCCCTTCACGGCGCCCAGCTCGCCCGATTCGTCGGAACAGTTCGCCGCCGCCTTCGCGGATAAGTCGCTACGCTCCTTTTTCTTCCGAAACTCTAACGAAATCAAAACGCTTGAGGAACAGCTCTGGAGCGCTCAAGTTCAACAGGAACTCGCGCGCCGATTCTATTCAAGCGCTCTTGCATGCAAAGCGATCGACGAACTCTTTTGGACCCGGTGGCTCGACGTCCAGCCCATGAGCTACGAGGAATACTTGGAACTCGTAAGCGTTTTCGACGGCGCGCAATCGACGCCTCCTTTCGAACAGGTTCTTATGGACGCCGACGCGCGTCTGTCCGCCCAATCGGAGGAAGAACGGCAAAACGAAGACGACTTCTTCTACACGGACGCTGCTGAAGACGACGAAATCTTTGACGAAATCGACCTCGCCTCTTCCGACGCGTCCTTCGCCTCGCGATCGGAAAGCGTCTCCTATTCCGCCGAAATCGACGCGCCGGAAGATTTTACGCCGACCTCGGGACTCCTCGACGCTCACGGTCGTCCCAAACCGACGCTCTACAAACTGGCGGCGCTCCGACGCGCGTACCTCGACGATTAAGGAGACGCGCGCATGAGACACACACCCCTTCCCCCTTCTCGACGGCGCGGCGTCATGCTCCTGATCGTCACGCTTGTCCTGACCGCGCTCGCGCTTAGCGGCGCGGCGCTCCTCACGCTCATGAAGACGGAAAACGAAGCGACGGCGACGCGAGGACGCAAAGAACTGACAACCGGCGTCGTTAGGTCCGCGGTCGTCTATCTCATCGGGTGCGTCGAACAAACGGAGGAAGAGCGCGAACGAAACGGCGGTCTCTATAATAACGACGAATATTTCTGCGCCAAACCTCTCCTAACAAAAGAAGAAGGGGGCGCCGACACGTCGCGTTTCACGATCCTTTCGCCGAAACTCGAGGACTCGAAAATCGACGGGATTCGCTACGGACTCGTCGACGAGTCGACGCGGCTCAATCTTCAGACGGTGTTGGAATGGGACAAGGAGTCGCCCGGCGCGGGGCGAACGGCGCTGATGAAACTTCCGGGCATGACGACGATTGCGGCGGATTCGATCCTCGACTGGATCGACCCGGACGAACAGGCGCGTCAAAACGGGGCCGAGGCGCGATATTACGCAAACGCAAAGCTCCCGTACAGTCCCCGAAACGCGACTCCTGTTTTCCTTGAAGAACTCCTGCTCGCGCGAGGCGTCACGCGCGCGCAGCTCTACGGTTCCGACGAAAACTTTACTTACAACGCGGAAACTATCGGCGTTGAAGAATCAAGCGGCGGCTACGGCGGCTCGCTTCTTTCAACGCCGACGGCAAGCCGAAACGCCGCGGCGACGGACTCCGTTCCATGGACCACGCTTCTCACCGTCTTTAGCGCGGAAAAAGACGACGATCCTCGAGGCGAAGCGCGCGTCAATTTAAACGGCGACAATCTGAATTTCCTTTATCAGGAGTTGGCGCCGCGCGTCGGCGACGACGTCGCCAAGTTTATCGTCCTTTATCGGCAATACGGTCCGGAAGCAAACGAGCGGAACGCAACCGCGTCCGCGTCTCCTCGCGGAACGCAGCGGCGCGGACGACAATCCGGATATCTTCAAAATTCGGGAAGAAGGGGCGCGACCGACGAAAGCGCGACGACGACTAACGCGACGGTCGGAAACCTCGCGCAAGCTCAGATTGACGACTCCGTCGCCGCGACGACGACGTTAAAGACGCCCCTTGATATCGTCGGCGCGCGCGTCGTCGTGGGAAACGTCGCTTACGACTCGCCGATCCGCGACTCAAGAGACGCGTCGAACGCCGCGAAGCTCATGACGTTCCTCGATTACGCTTCGACGAGCGAATCAACCACAATCGTCGGGCGCGTCAACGTCAACGCGGCGCCGCGTCCCGTCTTGGCGGCGATCCCCGGTCTCGCGACCGCCGACGTCCAGCGTATTCTTTCGGAACGCCCCGAAATCGGACGCGCGATTCCCAACGATTACCGTCACGCGACGTGGCTCTATACGAAGGGACTGGTTTCCCTCGACGCGATGAAAAACCTCTACGACAAGACGACGGCGCGCGGCGACGTCTATCGCGGGCAGATCGTCGGTTTCCTCGACCATTCCAACGAGACGGAGCGCGCCGAAGTCGTCGTCGACGGGACGACGGAACCGCCGCGTCAAGTCTTCTACAAAGACCTTTCAACGCTCGGAAAGGGATTCTCCGACGCGACGCTCCTGGGCGGTCTTACGACGGGCGACGCCCTAAGCGCCGACGCGTCCGTCGGCGAACTCGACTGGAGCGCGGCGACGGGCTTCATCGAGGTAGAGCGCGAAAAGAGCGGTTATATGGGAACGTCGGACGACGTCTTCGCGTCGCTCGACGCCGCCGAGTCGGCGGCTGGCGTAACAGGCGTCGACGGACTCAATCCCGCGCCAATCGACGCGTTTAGCGCGGGATTCGGCGAAACAAGCTCCAACGGAGCGTCCCTCGGTTCGACGGACTTCAACGCGCCGGACGCGGCGCTCGGCGACGGCGGCGCAACGGGAGCTTTACCAAACGACGCGACGCTTGGAGCGGCGGTTCCAGACGCGTCCGGCGGCGAAAACGCGACCGGCGGCGGAACGCAATCTCGTCGCGATCGACTCCTCGACGCGCTTCGGACGTCGCGAGAATCGCGACAAACGAGAAATCGAGGACTGAGCGGCGCGTCCGACGCAAACGACGCGACGGAAGAAAACCCCGCGACCGCCCAGGACTCCGCCGCGCCGTCCTTTGAAAACGACGCTCCCGCAACGGCGGCTCGCAACGGCGCTCGAACGAACAGAAACGGCTCTAACGCGTCTCGAAACGCCGCTAACAACGCGGTCGACGACTCAAACGCCGCCGACAATTCAAGCGCGACCGACAGAACGCAAAACGCGCTTGACGCGCTCCGCCGAACGCGCGAAAACGGAAACAGAGGCGGCAGGCGCGGCGGCGCGGCTGAAGAATAGCGAAAGACTATTCTATGCCGCGCTTCTTAAGTTTTTTATTAAACGCCGAGTAAAAAACTCTGTATTTCTCATTGAAACGAGAAATCACATCGCTATAATCGTCCTTAGTTCATACCTTAATTTAACGTCGCTCGAATAGGTTTACGAATATAAACGTCGTCGCGTTTCGACGCGATCTAAAATCAGAATCAACGCCCAAGAACACGGGAAACATCGTGAAAAAGCGCCTTCCTTTTCTGTTTTTGATATTCCTTTCCCTCGTCGTCGTTTCAACCTCGTGCGACAAACTCAGACCGCGTCATGAAGAAGACGAGCGCGACGCGCAAAACGCGGAGGAAGCGATTCCCGCGCATGTGATGGCGACGACGACGCGCAAGATTACGGACTACGACGAACTGACAGGCAGGACGGCGGCGGTTGAGTCGGTCGACGTGCTCGCGCAGGTCACGGGCTATCTCGAAACGATTAACTTTACGCCCGGCTCGTTCGTCCATAAAGGGGACGCGCTCTTCACGCTCGATTCACGCGTTTATAAGGCGACGGTCGACGAAGAACGCGCCGACGTCGCGGCAAAGCGCGCGGATTTAGAAAGACTTGAAGCGGCGCTTAAACGACAGCAGGGATTGTTTGAGAAGAACGCGACGTCGCAGCAACAGCTTGAACTCGCCGTCGCGGAGCGCGACGCGCGTCAGGCGGAGTTGAACGCGGCTCTCGCCTCCGCCGAACTTGCGGAAATTGATCTCGACTACGCGACGATTCGCTCTCCGATCGACGGCGTCGTCAGCCGCGAGCAAATCACCGTCGGCAATCTCGTTACGAAAGGCTCGACGCTCCTCACCAAAGTCGTCGCCGTCGATCCGATTCACGTCTATTTCGACGTCGACGAACGAACGCTGCTCGTTTTTCGTCGACAACTCGCCGGTCTTAGTCAGGGAGGCAAAGGACTAACCGTCAAGTTCGCCGTCGGAGACGGCGGTTTCGACTACGAAGCGAACGTCGATTTCTCCGAGCCCTCCCTCAACGAAACAACTGGAACGCTGGAATTCAGATCCGTCGCGAAAAATCCCGTCGGCGCCGACGGTCTCCGTCCGCTCGTGCCCGGTTTGCGCGTTCGCGTTCTCTTCCCCACGTCCCCGGAATACGAGGCCGTTCTCGTCCCAGAAGAAGCGATCGTCACCGACCAAAACGTCAAGCGCGTCTACGTTCTTACGTCGGCAAACGGGATCGAGTCGCGTCCAATCGTCCTTGGACCTCTTCAGGACGACAACATGCGCGTCGTGAAGGAAGGGCTCGAGCCGGGCGAACGCGTCGTCGTCGACAATCTATTGCGAATTCGCCCCGGCGTTAAGATCGACCCCCTTGAGCTGGAAACAAAATCGACGACGCAGATTCTCCGCGAGGATGGAACGTACGTTCTCGAAGACGGATCGACGACGAACGACAACATTTATCAGTGGTCGCTCGAGCGATAGTCGAAAGGAGCGAACCATGGCGAAATTCTTCATCGATCGCCCGATTTTTGCGAGCGTTCTTTCGATTCTTATCGTTCTCATCGGCGCCGTCGCCTATTTTCAGCTGCCCCTCGCGCAATATCCCAACGTCGCGCCCCCGACGATCAATATTCGCGCCAGCTATTCCGGCGCGAACGCCCGCGTCGTCGCCGAAACGGTCGCGGAACTCATTGAAGACCAAGTCAACGGCGTGGAAAACATGCTTTACATGGAGTCCAGCAGCGCCAACGACGGTCAAATGAGTCTAAGCGTCGTCTTCGAAACGGGGACGAATCTCGACGAGGCGCTCGTGCACGTTCAGAACCGGGTCGCGCTCGCGACGCCTAAACTGCCGGAAGACGTCAGAAAGGTCGGCGTGACCGTCCGCAAAAGGTCGCCGACCGTTCTCATGCAGATCAACTTCATCTCGCCAAACCGCGAATTCGATCAGGTATACTTGAGCAACTTTGTCTCGCACCGCGTTCGCGACGAAATCGCGCGCGTCGACGGCGTTGGCGACACGTCGATCTGGGGTGAAAAAGCGTATTCGATGCGCGTATGGCTTGACCCCGCGAAAATGGAGGCGCGAAAACTCAACTCCGGCGACGTCGTCAAAGCGATTAAAGAGCAGAACCAGCAGGTGGCGGCGGGTTCCGTCGGCGATCCGCCAATCGACGAACCGATCGTTTTCCAGCGTCCCATCGATATGAAAGGGCGCCTTGTCGAGCCGGAAGAATTTGAGAATATCGTCGTTCAAACGGACGATCAAGGACGCGTCACGCTCCTGCGCGACGTCGCGCGCGTCGAACTCGCCGCGCTCGCCAACACGGTGACGAGCGCGTTCAACGGGCTGCCGTCGGTCACGCTGTCAATCTATCAGCTACCGGACGCCAACGCCGTCGAGACAGCGGACCGCATCCGGGAAGAACTCGACGAAATGGCGAAGTCGTTCCCGCCGGGAATCGAATACGTCTACACGTACGACACGACGCCGTATATTCGCGAGTCGATTCGGGAAATCAAGAAGACGCTCGTCGAGGCGGCGATTCTCGTCGCGATCGTCGTTCTTCTCTTCCTACAAAGCTGGCGCGCCGCGATCATTCCGCTCCTCGCCGTTCCGATTTCGCTCATTGGGTCGTGCGCGGCGATGTACGCGTTCGGTTTCAGTTTGAACAATCTTTCTCTCTTCGGACTCGTCCTTGCGATTGGAATCGTCGTCGACGACGCGATCGTCGTCGTGGAAAACGTCGAGCGGCACATGTCAAACGGACTGTCGCCTCGCGACGCGGCGCGAAAAGCGATGGACGAAGTCTCCGGCGCGCTGGTCGCGATCGCGCTCGTCCTTGCTTCGGTCTTTATTCCGGCGGCCTGCGTTCCGGGACTGGTCGGCGCCTTCTATCGCGAGTTCGCGCTAACCATCGCCGTTTCAACGCTGATCTCCTGTTTCGTTTCACTGACGTTAAGCCCGGCGCTCTGCGCGTGTTTCCTCATTCCTCGCGGGGCGCGCCGCGATCCGATCACTTGGCTCGTCGACGTTCTGCTAGGTCCCTTTTTCAAACTCTTCAACGGCGTCTTTAAACTCGCGACGTCGGCCTACGTCGCCGTCGTCGCCGGGCTTTTGCGCGTCGCGATAATCGTTCTCGTTCTCTACGGGGGTCTCCTCTATTTAACCGCCGATTATTTCCGATCGACGCCGACGGGATTCGTCCCCGTCCAGGACAAGGGCATGCTGCGCGGTTCGATTCAGCTCCCGGACTCCGCGTCCCTTTTCCGAACCCGCGACGTCATGCGCAAATGCTACCGTCTCGCGCTCGAAACAGAGGGCGTGGAGTACGTCACGGGACTCGAAGGACGTTCGAACCTCGTCGACAGTTCCGCGTCAAACTACGGATCGTTC
>CAMZHY010000001.1 GCA_947307005.1 uncultured Planctomycetaceae bacterium | reverse complement strand
CGACGTGCGCCCCGATGGGACAGACCCGATAAGGACAAAACGACCGAGACTCCGGGTCGCGCCCGTAAATTTTGTAAAACTGTTCTTCACAACGCATCTTCGTCGTTCTTTTTCCGTAATGTGGCAAATCCAATGAAAATCAATCGTAAAAGCGCTCCCTATTCAAACGCTTAACGTTTCGGCGAAGAATGGAAAAGCGGCGTTATTTTACCATCTCAACGCGTTTTTTTCAAGAAGCCGCGGCGCTTTAGCGCAGAACAGGCGAAACAAAGAGCGTTTTCGCGTCGACAATCTCTCCCCCGACGATTCGCTCCGGATCGAGCGCGACGTGCATGATCTTCTTACGTCTCCAAGTATACGCGATATGAACCGTCCCGTCCCTGCTTTGAACGACCGCCGGGTACGAAAACTCGCCTTTATCGTTTTCTAGAACGCCGACCGCGCGCCAAACAACTCCGTCGTCGCTCACCGCGACGTTCAAAATGTTGCGTCCGCCCGTGAGCGTCGTCGTATGATTGTAGACGAGAAGCTGTCTCCCGTCGCGGAGCGTGACGGCGTCGGTCCCGCTGCAGGGATTCGGAAGAGACGTCGGCGTTAGCTTGCTCCACGTCCGACCGCCGTCGTCAGACCATGTTTGCCAAAGAGTCCCCAAACCATTACGATTGCGACATATCGCCTGCAGCCGCCCGTCTTTATGAAAGAGGACGCTCGGCTGGATCGCGCCCCCCTCCTCTTTCGTATTAATCGCCTGGGTTCGCGACCATGTCTTATCGAGCGCAGGGATCGACTCAAAATGAACGCGCCAGCCGTCGTGTTCCGTACTCGACGGGCAGAGAATCGTCCCGTCGGCGAGTTCGACGGGCTTGTTTTTAACAGGTCCAATGAAGAACTCCGGCAAAACGCGGCGCTCGCCCCAAGTACGACCGCCGTCGCGAGACAGAAGCAAAACGCCTTGCCATTTCGCAATTTCACGCCCCTGTTTGAAGAAAAGCATCGTCGGACCGTCGCTCGGCTGGAACAGAACGGGATTCCAGCAGGGAACAGTCTCGTCGTCCGCGTTCCCGACCAATTTGGGCTCGCTCCAACTCTCCGAGTCCTTTTCCTTAAACGACGACCATATCGCGACGTCGTTAGCGCCCTCTTTCGTTCCGCCAAACCACGCCGCGACGAGCGTTCCGTCGTTCGTCTCCACAACGGTCGACGCGTGACACGACGCAAAAGGCGCGTCGTCAAAAATAAATTCGCGCGTTATTACGGGCGAGTTCGCCGACGTCGAATTGGAGTCGGCGGCGAGGCAAATCGCGCATGAAAATATAAACAGAGTCGCGCTAAAAAAGATCTTTTTCATATACTCTTATTTTTTTACTAACTTTTATTTGATAACATATAGGCGACTCTCGTCGTCGCTTTTTTATCATACCCGGAAACGCGCCCAAAAAGCAAGCGCCGCAGAGCAGAAAACCGACGACTTGGACGTTTCCCGTGAAACGTAGCGCGCGCCTAGAAAGGTCAAGAAATAAAAAAGGATCAGGCGCTCGTCGCAACCTGATCCTGTACGAGTGCGGGCGAGAGGACTCGAACCTCCACGGGATTAACTCCCATCAGGCCCTCAACCTGACGCGTCTGCCAATTCCGCCACGCCCGCAAGCGTGCCAGTAGTATATCTTTCGCCGTCCCTTTGACAAGGGGCGAAATGAAAAATTCCCACAAAATTTCCGCGATTCAATAAAACGATAGCGGCGGCCGCGTCCGACTTGACGCCGCCCGTTTTTTTTGAACAATGAAGTTCGATTTTGACTGGCGCGAAAACGCCAAGACGCTCAACCTTAAAACAGGAATCATACTGTCGCTATGCGCATCGGTTGGATTGGAACGGGCGTGATCGGCGGATCATGCGCCAAACGTCTATTAGAAGCCGGATATCCCCTCGTCGTCACGACGCGTTCGCCTCAAAAGGCAAAACCGTTGCTCGACGCCGGCGCCAAATGGGGCGACTCCGCCGCCGACGTCGCCGCGCAAACTGACGTCGTCTTTTCGTGCGTCGGATACCCTCGAGACGTTCGCGACGTTTTCTTTGGCGCGCGCGGAGTCCTCGCCGCTTGGAAGGAGGGAAACGCCGACGGCAAAGTTTACGTCGATATGTCCACCAGCTCTCCCGAGCTCGCCGTCGAGATTGCCGACGCCGCGAAGACCAGCGGTTTCGAAGCGCTCGACGCGCCCGTTTCCGGCGGCGACGTCGGCGCAAGGAATGGAACGCTTTCCATTATGATTGGCGGCTCCGAAGAAGCGGCGAAGCGTCTAACGCCGCTGTTTGAGCGGTTGGGAACCAATATCCGCCGCGTTGGCGAACCGGGCGCCGGACAACGAACCAAACTCGCCAACCAGATTCTCATCGCAGGAACGATGATCGGGGTGTGCGAAGCGCTTCTTTACGCTTATAGAGCGGGACTCGATCTTGAGAAAACAATCGCGTCCGTCGCGACGGGCGCGGCGGGAAGTTGGTCGCTTTCCAATTACGGACCGCGAATTATCAAAGGAGATTACCAGCCCGGCTTCTACGTCGAACATTTTGTTAAAGACATGGGGCTCGCGCTCGAAGATGCGGAAAAACTCCAGATCGCCCTTCCCGGCCTTGCGCTCGTTCGTCAGCTCTACGTCGCGCTTGTAGCGCAAGGCGGAAGTCGAAAAGGCGTTCAGGCGCTCGTTCAAGCGCTCGCTCGTCTTTCCGATCTCGACACGTTTCACGATTAGCGCTTCACACTCGCCGCGATTTCATTTTGCGTTCTCTAGGAGGAGACAAAGCCATGACCGATCAAGCGCGCGTTTCAGAACCGAAACTTTGGAACGTCCCCAATATTCTGACGATGCTGAGGATCGTCTTTGCTTTTATTGTTTTCTTTATCTTTCCGTTTAAACTATATATTACCTGTCTTATCCTTTTTATCATCGCCGCCGCCTCCGACTTCGTCGACGGATGGTGGGCGCGAAAATACAATCAGAAGACTCAGTTTGGTCGTATCATGGATCCGTTCGCAGATAAGGCGCTTGTTTGCGGAACGTTCGTCTGTCTCGTTTCGAGACCCGAACTCCATGATCTCTTCAACCACGCGACAACGACCTGCGGCTGTCCGCTGGCCAAAATACCTCTCGGACTCGCGACATGGATGGTCGTCATGATCATTCTACGCGAACTCTTCGTCACGATGCTGCGATCGATGGTCGAATCAAGCGGCGGCGATTTCTCGGCCAAATGGGTCGGCAAATGGAAGACTGGAATTCAGTGCGTCGACATTCCGCTCGCCTTTTTGATTCTATATTACGTTAGAGAAGAAGTCGCCGCTCCGATGGCGCTTAAAATTGCGTTCTTGCTCTGCTTCTACGTCGTTGTCTTCTTGACGCTCTATTCGGGGTGGATTTACATTCGCGCCGCTCTCAATATGAACAAAAAAGCTAAAGCAAGCGCGCCTGACGTCGCCGCCGACGACGCGAAAAGCTGAAACTCCGTCCTACGATCGTTTCCCAGGAGAGCCCGGATTCGTTCCTATCCGCATTCCGGGCTTTTCGATCCCTTCGTCCCATGGTTCTCAATAACTACTATCCTCTACAAGAACGGACCCCTTCTCTGTCTCTCGGACTTGGATTCGTCATCCTAACGCTTTTTCTCATCGTCTCTCCTTTTATCGCGGGCGGCGTCGTCTACTTTCTCGCGGACAGTTTTCCCAAGTTTGAAGAAGAAACAGTCGTCGTCGATCAAGATGAAAATCAAGCAACCTCCGCCCCCGACGTCGTTTTAGAGACTCTCGCCGAGAAGGACTGCGACGATTCGCCAGAGACGTCGCCGGATGACGACTCCATTTTCGCCCCCGATCAGGTTGCGAAGCAACATCCTTTGGCGCGACTCCTAATTAGGTCTCGCGCGACCCCCTATTTTGGAATAGTCGCCGCTCTGTTTTTTCTGACGGTCGCGTGCCTCGCGCCCCTTGCGGAGGAGTTTGTCTTTCGGGCGGTTCTTCAAGGAACAACGCGGCAAATTTTTGACGTTGATAAACCGATTCCCAACCCCGGCGCCCCCGACGTTCCGATTTCTTCTTCGGAACTGTCGCCAGACGAAACAAAACAGTTTCACGCCGTAGCTAGAATCGCAAAGCGCGATCGTCTCGTCAGGGTTGCTCTGGCGATTCTATTTCCCGCGCTCCTATTTGCGCTTCTTCACGCAGGCGTTCCAGACGATCCAGAGAATCCAACGCCTCTTGCCGAACTATTCCGTTCGCTCGTCTCCGACGGTCTTTCAAATCTGACGACCTTTGTTGTCGGGCTGGCGCTTCTTGTCGGTTACGCCGGAATAAAACCCGCCGATCTTGGACTACCCAGCGCGGCGACCCTTCAAGAAACGGGACGATTTCTGAAAAGCTGGCTCCGCGGCGTTTTTTTTCTTCTTCTCGGCTACCCCGTGATACAGGCAATCAACATCATCTCCGAACGGTTCTTTCCCGACGCCATTGTCGCCCCGATCCCCATTTTTGTATTCGCTTTGTACCTAGGAATCGTCTACTATCGCTCCAAAGAATTCGCGACGGTCTTAGGAATGCACATGACGCTCAACTTTATCAGTTTCATTACGCTCATGACGCTCGTCCTCAAAGAGACGGCGTAAAGACGGGGGCGTTTCACGTGAAACGACCCGGCGCGTCCTACTAAAACGACAGGGCTTCCGAAGACCGAAGAGTCTCCGAAAGCCCTGTCGCTATTGCGACCCCGAAACTGGAACCGGGGCGAGCGATATCCTACTTAACGTCAGAAGATCATGTCGCTCAGCGTCGTCGACGGAACGCACTCGATCGCCTCGTCGAAAGAATGTTCCTTGCCCAAATAACTGTTCGCGTTGACGTTAAACGTCTCGCCGACGGCGTTGACAAATTCGTTCCCCATGAGGGGCGCGATTCCAATCGCCTGAGAAGTTCCCGAAATAAGCGGATAAAACTTCAACGCGTAGTCGGTCGGATTATAAACGTTCAGCGCTCGAGTCGGCAACGTCGCGCCCGTTTGAAAGATTCCCCCTTGGTTAAAAGAACCAAGGTCGCACGCGGCGCTCACCAGCAAGATCGAGATTCTGCCCGACGCAACTTCGGGCGTCGTTTCCGATTCAACGCCGGACGTCGCGAACGCGGTCTTATTGCGACCGCTCATATAGCGATTCGACGTCGTCGCAAGCGTTTGTAACGCGGAGCCCGTCACAAGAGCGCCAAAACTAAACCCAATGAAGACGACGTCGTCTTTCGGGTTCAAACGACCGACAAAATTGCCAAGTTTGGTCCCGCTATAGTACGCCAAATCTTTTTTCTCGCGCGCGTCGAGTCTCAATCGCGTGTTATTGCGCTCCGACTCCCATTTCCAAATCACAAGACGATACTTTCTATCGACCCCAGTCGCCGCGCGGGCGGCGTCGACGACGGCTTTCAAATTGAAACCGCTTCGCGACGCGGAACTCATGTCCGTTTGATACCCGTGCGCCCAAATAATGGAAACGCGTCTAGGATCGTCTCCCGAAAAAAAACTTTTGGGTTCCTTCTGGTTCCATGACCCGTTTTCAAAAAGCCAATACGTTCCCCCTTGCGATATGATCCAGATTTCATCCTGAAGATGATTCGTCGGAGTTGCGGGAACCTTGTCGGCGACCGACTGGGAACTGACGCGCACCGTCGTCGGGGCTTGATGGTATTTGTTATTCTGTTCTAAAGATTGAGATTCGACTTTTTCGGCGACGGCGTCCGCCTCTTCGGTCTCCTCGTCGTCGCTCACAAGGCAAAGAACGACCGGCCCGCAAGGATCCGCCGGTTCGTTGGACTTCTCTTGTTCGTCGCCGTCAGAAGCGTCGTCGGCTTCATCTGCGGGAGCGCAAGTCGTCGAATCGTCCGAGGCGTCCGGAGTCTCGTCGTCCGATTCGGAGGCGTCGTTTGAATCATAAACGATCTCGCTCGTATAAGCGTCGTCCGTCTTGCCGGTCTCCAAAAGTCTGCCCGACGCGTTTTCTTCTTCGTCGTCTTTCGCTTGGAGCGTTCCCTTGAAGAATTCCGCCTCTTGCTCGAGAGCGTCAATATTTGGAAGGACGATCGCCGCGTCTTTTGCAGACTTCGTCTTAAAGAACACCTTGCCGGCGTTCGATTCTGAATCGCCATTCTCCGACTCGTCGTCAACAGGCGCGGTCGTTTGAGCGTTCGCTTCGCTATTCTCTCCAACGGAGTCCGATTCGACCTCGGTAATCTCCTCGTCAAGCGGCGCGTTCTCGACGTCGTCAACAATCTCTTCGTTATCGACGTCGTTGTCGTCAAAGACGATCTCGTCTTCAACGTCGTTCGATTCAAGCGCGCTGAGGAAATCGTCAATGGAGTCGTTCGTTTCCTCGGCGACAACGTCTTCGTCTAAAACGTCGGTTGTCTCGACGTCAGTCTCGGCGACGTCGGCGCTCGTCTCGTCGCTTTCAAAGACGTCGTCAAAAGAAACGTCGGCGGAAGAAGCGATCGTCGAATCGGCTTCCTCTTCGACCAGATCGTCGTCGTCAAAAGAGATCTCGTCGGACGAAGCGTCCTCAAGTTCGTCCTTATCTTCCAATGGGAAGTCGTTGGAATCGAAAACGATCTCGTCGTCCGCGTTCATATCGACGACAAACGTTTCGTTCATATTGACGACGTCTTCCGTATCGGAGTCCGCATTCGAATCCGTATCCAATTCCGTTTCGTCGTCGGAAACTTCGTCGGAAACTTCGTCGGAAACTTCGTCGGAAACTTCGTCGGAAACTTCGTCAGAAACTTCGTCGGAAACTTCGTCGAAAACAAAGTCAATAGAATCTTCGAAGTCCTCGTCTGTCTCGTCGTTCTCGTCGAAAACAACCCAGTCGTCGTCGCCGTCGAAGCCCTCGGAATAGGAAACGTCTTGAGACGATTCGACAGCGTCGCTCGCAACATCGTCGACGACGTCTTCGAAGACTGTTTCGTCGGCGACTTCATTGTCCTCAAAGACAATCTCTTCGTTCTCTTCGTCTTCCGCTGTCCGTACGGCGGAAACGGCGATGAAATCAAAGTCGGAATTCGTTTCGTCCTCAAGATCGACCGGCGCGACTTCATCCGCCGTATTCTCGTCGGCAAATTTTTCGGCGGCAAGAATCTGATCGCCGAAGGCTTCCATACCGATCGCGTCGCTCTCGGAATCGATTGCGCCTTCAACAGTCGTAGAAGACGGCTCGACGCTAATTCTAACGTTGGGATCGATAAGAGGATCGACCGTCGTTTCGGCGACGGAGTCGGCTATCTTCTTAACGCCCGGTCTGTAATCGTTCCCTGTCGGGATCCCGTTGTCGGACAGCTTTAACACTGACACGACTGACGCCGCCGATAAGGCGACTAACAGGAACAGGTAGAATAAAAGTTTTCTAATGTGGATCATGGTTTCGCCTACGTCGCAATAAACAAGGGACGTTCGTCCCCTTCCAGTTGTTTATTCAGACTTGTTTCTTCAATCGTCGATCCGCGCATATAAATAATACGCAAGATAGGTTATTTGGGAAACAATACTACAATTTCCAATAACGGCGATTCAGAAAGCGGCGGCGTATTAAAAAACATACAAGATATAGAAAATGTATAAAACAGACAAAACATATAACAATTATATCGATATTTTTAAATATTCTAAACTTTCATTTCAATCATTCTAACAACGTTTAACGTCGGAAAATCCGCTTATACGGAATTGACGGATTCTTGAAGTCTAAAATCTGTGGAAAGAGTTAAAACAGCGAAAAAAAGCTTGCCTCGTTTTCGCGATTTGTCGTTATCATAGATAAGCGCCCTGACGCCTGAATTGCGTCGTCGTGACGGCGCGATTCCCTGTTACTTTTGACTAAGTCAACGGATTGTTCCAAATGAAAAAAGTCCTTACGTTCTCGTTAATCGTACTTCTCGCTTCCCCATTGTTTGTCGGTTGCAAGGGCGGAACCAGTTGCTTCGCGCGCAACGGCTCGCGCGTTCCGATTCTTGGCTCGTCTTCGACGAGCGACTATAGCGCGCCGGTGGTCGCCTCTACGGGAACGCCCGTCGTTAACGCGTATCCGACCAATGAAGTCATGATGATGAACGCCGCGAGCGCTTATTCTCAATGCGAACCTTGCGCGCCGCTTCAGACGCAGTGCAATCCTTGCGATCCGTGCTCTCCTAGCGGCGGACGCGTCGGCACAGCCGCCGCCGGCTATCCGGCTTCAGCGTACAACGGAACTTGATTCGTTTTTGAAACGTCTCAACGCGCGATATTTCGCCGTTGTCGTAGCGAGCGTTTAATCAGAAGAGTCGACCTGACCGCGGCGCCTGGGGAAGGACGCGGCGACGCCTGTTGGCTGTCAGGACGGCTCTTGCTGTTTTTTATCGATAGGCGCCGCGCTGCGCGCTGTTAGGACTTTTGGGTTCCCTTGCCCTTCTCGACCGAATAAAAAACGCCGCTCGGTTTTGAATCGACGGCGTTTTCTATTTGCCCAACGTTATCGACGTTACTATTTCGACTTCTTCGCGGCGTCGCGGCGGCTCTTCTCTTCGGAAGCCTTAACGTAAAGCATCCGCAACTCGCTCATCACGCTTGAAATCGTTCTCGTTTCGTCCTCGGTGCGATTCCCGTTCGTTTTCTCATAAAGAACGTCGATCGAGTCAATGAGATAAGACGCCTGCTTCATAAGAAAAACGGACTTGCCTGTCCCAGGATGCGGGAGAATCCCCATCGAAACCATCGCCTGCTGCGCGAGCGTCGTAACGATCATGATCAGCGTCGGCTTCGGAAGATCGACGTCAAGCTCAGAATAATCGAACTCGTCTTCGGACGGGGCGTCGTGACGCCGCCCGCAACATCCGCCCTCGCCATGCGCGTGATCGCCTCCGCAACATCCGCCTTCGCCATGCGCGTGGCCGCCTCCGCAACATCCGCCTTCGCTATGTTCGTGACCGTCTCCGCAACATCCCTCGCCATGTTCGTGATTTCGACCGCAACAACACCCTTCCGTATTCTGATTTTCTTCGTCGCAGTTGCAGTCGCAATGATCAATTCGATTGTCTTCGCTCATTAATATTCCCTCTTCTAGTCGTTTTGATCCAATTAAAACCTTATTTCGAGTCTCGGGACCCGCGTCCGTTTTCAAGGCAAATATGACGCCAACGCGTCCAAAACGATTATACGCGTTTACTCCCATTTCGACAACGGTTCCCCCTCCCTTCTCCTTGATCGCTTGCTCTTTTGTCAAACGCGACGATAATGGGACGCGTTTAACTTGGCTCTTCGACTTCGTTCTTCCGAGGATATAACGTCATGGAACAAGATTTAGCGTCGGCAAAAAAGAGTCTCCGTTCTTCGATGAAAAATCGACTTCAAACGTTGGCGTTCGACCGAAACGACGCCGCGGAAAAGCTTTATCGCAATCTTATGTCGCTCTCGCAAGTCAGAAACGCGACGACCGTCGCCGTTTTCATCGATTTCGGAGAGGAAGTTCGCACGCGTCGTTTCATTCCTAGACTCTTCGACGGACATGGCTTTAGCAGAACGATTGGGATTCCGTTCTGTTTAGGCGTTGAAATGCGCTTCTACAAACTCAGTCGCCCTATCGTCGACCCCGAAACCGGCGAGCCTTCTTTTCCCGATCTTATCCCTGCAAAATATGGAATACTCGAACCGCGCCCTGAACTTCGCGATGTTTCTGAAAACATTGTTAATCCGGAGGATATCGACGTTATACTAACTCCGGGGCTAGCCTTCGATCTCCATGGCGGTCGTCTTGGGCGCGGCGCGGGGTACTACGACCGTTTTCTTCCCAAAACGCGTCCTAACGCGACGGTTATCGGCGTTTGTTACGATGAACAAATCGTTCTCAAAACGCCGACGGACGACCGTGATTTTCGCGTCCATGCCGTTGCGACGCCTGAACGCGTCGTCCTATTTAAATAGTTTTTTCGTAGCGACTTGAAATAAACTGACAGTTTATATTTTAGGAAAAATCTAGAAAAACAATAAAAAGACCGGCTTTTTATATTGGAACGATATTTGAAAAAGGGTAGAATGAATCGGATATTTATAGAGCGGAACTCTATTCGGGCTGCGCCCCGTCAAAACGGCGCGACGACGTTTCCTTTCAGTTTCACGTAAAACAGCGTCGGCTTGAACGTTCCACTGTATTCCTTAACCGATTAAACTACAAAGCAATAGAAAGAGTATCCATGTTTAAACGCTCTTCCCTATGTTCGTTGGCTCTCGTTCTTTCCTGCGCGCTTAGTTCCTCCGTTGCGCTAGCTCAGGATAAGCCGACTACGCCGAAAACGGACGTCCCCGCGTCTCTCTCGCTTGATTCGCTAATGGTCGATCCCCCCAAGGCTCCGGAACCGCTTAAGATCGACGAGTCCATCCTCGCGCTCCCGGAAAACGCAACGTTTGACGAACTATTCGAGTTCATTAACGGTCTTCAAACCAAACTGCCAGTTCCGAAGAATCAACAGGAACGCTTTACCGTTATCGACGCATTCTCCAAAACATGCTTAACCGCCGCCGACAAAATGCTAGCGATGGATCTTACAGAAGAACAGCGTGAACGCGCCGTTCAACTTAAGGTCGTCGCGCTCACAACGCGCGCCAATATCGACGAAGAGGCCGCCGATCAGCTTAACGCGTTCGTTGACGAAAACATTAAGAACGCAAAATCCGACGAGGCGCTCGTCAAAGCGTATCAGTTGAAACTTCAAGTCCTTACGTCTTCTATCGAAGATCCTAGCGTCGAAATCGCAAAGCTCGCCGACGAAATGTTTGCGCTCGACAAAAGCGAGCTCCAAGTCTTCGCGCTCGAAGTCAAGGCTCAGAATTTTCTTATGAAGGTCCAAAAAACCGGTGAAGTCGACAAAGAACTTTTGTCGTTCCTCGAGACCGTTATCAACGATGAAAAACGCGATCAGGCCGTCAGAGAAAAAGCGCTTGAACTTAAATTGGTCGCCTATGTTATCGCCAGCGAACTCGAAAAAGAAAAGGAAGACGCCGAGCAGGATAAATCGTACGGCGAAGAAGCGGAAAAACTCTTCCAAGATCTGTTGACGCCCGGAAAATATTCGCTCGATCTTCGAAAAATGGTCTGTCAGCTCCGCGTTCAAACCCTCCTCGATCCTAATACGACCGACGAAAAAGCTACCGAAAAGCTCGAGACGCTTATCGCGCAGCTCGAAAAGGAGGAAGACAAGGAACTCTACGCGCTCGGCGTCGCCGTTAAAGGCGAGCTTCTTCTCAAAGCCGCGCGAACAGACAAAAACGCCGTCGCAGCGTTAACTGAATACGCTGAAAAAGTTTACAAAGAGTCAAAAGAAAAAGAAGAGCTGTTGGGGCAGGCGATTGGTCTGAAAATTCAGTCTTTCAATTTACAGGAAGATCGCGACGGTCTCTTGGCGTTCATCGAAGGCGAACTTGCGAAGAATCCCGACGAAGACCTCAAGCCTAAGCTCGACCAAGTGAAGCTTTCCGTCGTCACCGACCTAATCACAAAAGAGCCGGCAAGTTTCAGCAAGCACGCCGATTACGTCGCCGAACTTAGCAAAGACAAGGCGAACGAAGAAGCCGTCTCTACAATTTACGTCGCGCGTTTTGTCGGTTTGTTAAAAAAGAGTCTTGACAACAACGGCAGTCTCGACGATTTCAACGCCGCGCTAAAACAGTTCAAGCAGGATATTCTCACATGCCCAAGTTGCGTCGGAGGTCTCCTCTTCGCGCGTTCCAGCATCGTCGAGATTGGTCAGAAGAACCACAAAGAGGATCTTTTCGACACGACGTTTGAAGACGTGCTCAACTTCTGTAAAGTCGCCGACAACGAAGAGGTCAACGCCTACGCTCAGCAGCTTGAATCTTACCAAGCGCAAATGCAGACGATGCAGAAACAACTGCAAGAAAGGGCTGACGCCGCCGCAGAAGACGTTCCAAGCGAAGCCCCAAAAAACGACGCCGAATAACGTAGGATTCGCGCTCTTACTCGTCCGCGACTCCGTTTAATAAAAACGCTCCGAAACCACTGAGGATTCGGAGCGTTTTCATTTCCTGACTCAAAAATTCAGGCGACTTTCTTCACAGATCCTTTTTCAGAATCCTTAACCGGGCAAATCTCGCCGCGAAGAATCGTCGTTTCCTTGTCGGCAGTCACGCCAAGTCGGATTTTTGAGCCTTTAATCTCAACGACGGTGATATTAATACCGTCTCCGACCCAAACGCTTTCGCCGGGTTTTCGGGACACTACAAGCATATCGTCTCCTTTCGCGTATTTAAGTCGAATCCTTTCGACCGAGTCCTCTATCTATAAAGACCTCCGCGCGTTACTCGATTTGCAAAGAACCGTCGAGCGTCGCCAAACGATATCGCTCGCCGGTCGGTCGATAAAAAAGCACGCGGTTCGTTTTCTTTTCCCAAATTGCGCTAAAATCTACTCGGCGCGGACCATGAACGCAGAAGATCACCCCGCAAAGCTCGCCGTTTCTGCGAACGGGAGTCGTCGTCGATGGGAAAGCGCCGGCGAGAAGATCGTTGTCTTTACAAAGAGCCGCGTAAACATACTCTTTGAGTTCGTCCATTGTACGCGCGTTGGAACTTGAATTCATGGGAACGCTCGTCAAAGGCGCGCTTTTGGAAGACCGGCGACGCGGTCTCCTAAAAACCCGCTAGGCAGGGGAGGGGAGAACAATAAGACGTTAATTTAACTAAAATAGGTAATTCAGATAAACAACGTCTTTCTGAACAGTTTATATATCGTCCCAAAAATCCCTAAGACTTCTATAAATCAAGTCCAAAAACGCGCGCTCTTCCTAAGACTCCTTATCTAGAAGGTACAATCCTCAAAATCACACCTTCAACTTTGTCCGCGACATATTCACTCGTTATCTGGAAGTCTTTTCGATAGAATCTCGCATCCTGTTTTCGTAACAAGGACGTCGTCTTCGATACGGATTCCTCCCCAACCGGGAAGATAGATTCCCGGTTCGACGGTCATAATCATATTCTCCTCTAACAGCGCGGTCGCGTTTGGCGATAATCCGCCAAAATCATGGACGACGCGACCGATTCCGTGACCAAGCCCATGTCCAAAATAGTCGCCGTATCCCGCGTCTCGTATCGTATCGCGAGCGATTTTATCGACGTCGCGACAAATCGCGCCCGGCTTAATCGCCTCGATCGCTTTGTCGTGAGCCTCAAGAACGATCTTGAAGATTTCTTCGAACTTCTCACGATACTCAGTCTGAGACTCTGAAAGACCTCGTTCCGTCAAAAAACTGCGCGTTAGATCGCCGACATAACCGTCCTTTTTCGCGCCCCAGTCGATCAGAACCATCCTCGCGTCGCCGTACCGTCCGTTTCGCGTCGGAATCGCATGGGGTAGGGCGGCGCGTTCGTCAAACGCGATAATCGACGGAAAAGAAACGTCGTCGCCGCCGCGTTTTCGCATTCGATACTCCAACTCGTCGCGCAGATCAGCCTCGCTAGCGTCCGCGCCAACCTGCGCGCGAATATCGCGATACGCGTCGATTGAGACGTCGATCGCGCTCTGAATCGCGCGGATTTCATCTTCGTCTTTGACGGCACGGAGACGTTCGACGTCTAGATAACGCGGGACGAATTCAACGTCGGAAAGAGACGCGCGAAGTCCGTCTAAGGAAGAAACGGTCGTCGTCGCCGCTTCGATTCCGATACGTTTCGGATAAGAAGAGGAATATCTGTCGTCGAAAATGGCGACTTTCAGCAAACCGCTTGTCGTTTGACCGCTCTGACGGATCAACGCTCCGATATCGGGGCATTCCTCTTTGATTTGCTCCTCAAATCGCGTGTCGCTCAATAGACAGACGCCCGCGTCGCCGATCCAAAGCAAGGAATCGTCTCCGCGAAACCCTGTCAGATAGGAAACGTTCACAGGATCCCCTATCAGGTAACCGTCCAATCCCGTCTCGTTCATCACGCTAATCAACCGTTCGCGACGCGCTTGTTCTCTTTCGCCCATTCAATCGACCTTTTGACTTAATACCTACGCGCCGCGATGCGGAAGCGCGCAATATTTCCGTAAAAAAGAAAAACGGAAGACGCGAAGTTGTCTCGCGTCTTCCGCATACGACTAAATTCTTACCTTATGCGGCAAAAACCGCGAGGAAAGCGCCTCACTTCTTATTGATCATCTCAATAACGCGATCGGCGATCGCTTTGACAAGCGCTTCCGTTTCGGGGTCCTTGCCGACTTCGACGTTGTTGTTCAGGATCGGATTAGAGGCGCAACCGCAAGGCTCGTCGCCGCGACGGAACGTCGGGGGATTGAACGCGCGGTGACCGACGCCCGTTTCCTTCCAGCTGTCGCGGAACATATCGTTCGCGCAAAGCTCGCAATTTTCCGCCTGAAGGCGCGGATCCTTGATACCCCACTTCGTCTTGAGCTGAAGGAGCGCTTCCGCTTCGTCTTTCGTGAAGTAGCTTGTTTTGCCAAGATCGTGAGAGATCATAAGGATACGGCAATACGCGTCGAGAATTTCGGTCAGCCAGTACGCTTTTTCGACGGTCGGACCCAAGCTGACGGTGCCGTGATTGGCAAGGACGATGATGTCGGACTTATGAATATACGGCAAAACGGTGTCGGCAAACTCCTGACCGCCCGGAATCGCGTACTTCGCAATCGGAACGTCGCCCATATAGATATCGACTTCGGGAAGGACGCACTGAGGAATCGCTTCCTTCGCAATCCCGAAGGCGGTAGGATAAGGCGGATGGCAATGGAGGACGGAACGAACTTCGGGGCGTTCCTTCATGATCGTCAGGTGGAGGAAGATTTCGCTCGTGCGCTTACGCGTGCCGGCGATCTGATTTCCCTCCATGTCGACGATGCAAAGATCCTCGGGCTTCATAAATCCCTTGCAGATTTGCGTCGGGGTGCAGACGACGCGATTTTCGTCGATACGATAGCTGATATTGCCGTCGTTCGCCGCCGCAAACCCCCGATTGTACAATCTACGACCAATGTCGCAGATTTCGTCCTTAACTTGGTGCAAATTGAGCATATGCCGTTCCTTTTGCTTTTATAACTTCACGACGTTCGCCGCGTCGCCGCAGCCGCGTCTCGTTGATTATCAAAACGCTCTATTTATCTTGGAAACGCCGCTCTACTATGAACACGTCCAAAACGTCCGTTTTCTATAGTCTTTTCTTTTTCGTTCTCAGGAACGAAAAAGACGGCGCTATCTTACTTATTCTTCATCGCCGCAAGTTCCGCGACGACTTGGGCGTCAATCTCGACGTTGTCGATGATCGCGCCGCCAAACGCGTCGACCGGATGAGGATTTTCCACGCCAAACGCGGCGGCCGCCTCGGCGCCTTCGCTAAACGCGAGCCATTCTCCAATCGCGGCCGAACAATCGTCGTAAACGACGATTTCGTTTCCACGCTGTCGAGGAATCGTCTGATTCGCGAGACGATTCGTCGCCGCCGCCACCTGCGCGGCGTGATCAAGTCCGCGCTCGTTCTCGTCGTCGCCGACGCTCCGGGCGGACTCAAGCGGATCGGGCTCCGCCAGATCGTTAAACGTCAGCGGTGCGACTATCTTAAACTGCGCTCCAATCATGGACGGATGAACGCGGTTAAGCACAACCTTGCCGATGACTTGACCTATGCGCATTGTCTCACCTTCGTCCCATTCGCGTGAAGAAGTCGACAATCTGACGCGCCTGATAAGGTCCAACGTCGCGAGGATCCAAAATCAGCGTATTGGCGTTCGTCGCCGCAAGGTCGCGCTTCGCCTGTTCGACCGTCACGGCGACGACGGCGCGAACGCCTTTTTTGCGATTTGCCCAAACGCACCCGACCGCTCCGTCGCGCGTCGCAATAACGACTTTCAGCGCGTCGTTCGCCGCAAGAGAGTCGGCGACCAATTCCGTCGTCTTCTTCATGCAGTCAAGGCGCTCTTCGACGAATTCCGCGTTGCGTTTTAAGTATTCGACAATTCCCTGAGGGGCGCGTTCATTTTCCGGCAAACAAGTCGCCAAAAGGACCTGCGCTCGCGAGGCGGATTTCGAAGTCTCTTGGTCCGTCTTAAACGCTTTCGCGGATTCCCGATCCGCGGCGTTTGACGCGGAAAGGGTCGCGCGCGCCGGGGAAGGGGAGGGCGTCGGCGATTTCACGTCGCTGCGACCTGCGCGAATAACGCTGATTCCTCGACTGGCGAGCTCGTCGTAAGCGGCGGGGGTCGCCACAACGTCGCCGCGAAGACGCCAAACCTTCAACTTAGTCGTCGACGCGAGTTTGACGACGGTCTCACGAACAACGACGCGCTCGTCGACGTCAAAAACGGTCGGTTCTTTCGTCGGCTGGCTCAACGACCGTCGAGCGTCCGCAAAATCGCGAGACAGCGTCTCGCTAACGTTTTCGGCGGACGCGACGGGAGAACGTCCCCGGAGATCGGACATGATCGCGCCGACCAAAGCGTCCAGGTCCCAATCCAATCCGTTCATTCTTCCGCGTCCGATTTCTTAACCGAATCGATAATTCCCACAATCGCCCAACGCGCGGGCGTTAGTTTCGTCCCAATAATCTCAGTTCGCGTAAAGGAACCGTCGCTCGTTATCAGGACGAGATCGCCGACGCCCGCGCCAAGTTTATCGTAAACGATCGAAGGATCGCCTTCAGGCTTGCCGTCGGTCGTTACGGGCTGAGCGATTAACATCTTCTGTCCAACAAGCGACTCGTGTTTAACCACGGAGGTCGCGTAACCAATAATACGGGCGCGATTCATCGCCGTCTTTTCGTCTTTTATTCGTCCGTCAAAGGATCGTCGTGGATAGGATTCTTTGGCTCCTTCGCCGACGCGTCCGAATCATGATCGGACGAATGAGAGCGTCCGCGTTCATGATGATGATGCGAATGATGAGAATGCGAATGAGAATGCTCTCTATGCTCTCTTGAAGCGTCAGCGCGACCGGTCGACTTAACGCCTCCTATAAGAGAATCGCGCCGCTTTTTTATGTTGAGCGCGTCTTCCGCTTTAAGGAGTCGATTTCGAATATCTCTAGTTTTCTTAAAATCGAGGAAAAAGACGACGACAAGGGCCGCGTGCAAAAGAACCGTCACGTCGAGGTACGCGAAAAGCTTAAACGCCAACCCCATTATCGAGCCAAGAAGAAGGCAAAAAAGAGCGTTAACGCTCTTCCCGTCAACCGACCCCGTCTTTTTCGTCCATTTAATGGAAACAAGTCCGGCAATGATAAAGAAGCTCGCCATCCCCGCTTCCCACCAGTTAAAGGTGTGAATCGAGTGGCGGAACACTTCCCATTCAAAATTGCCGATGTTCATCGTCTTGATTGTGTTGTTGTCAAAACCACAAAGAAACTGTTCCCAACTTCAAAACGTCCGGCGCGAGACGCAAAATCGCGCGCCGGATATTTCATCGCGTCGCTACAAACGCAATTTCAACAGTTTTATCGACCAAGAATATGGAGACTGTCGACCATCGCGCAACGACGACTGCGCGTAAAGGTCAACGGGCGCGTTATGCCTTCTCCAGTCGGACCCGCAATCGAATAAGATCCGTACCCTTCACCGCCGCCGCCGTTTCCAGCCGTGCTCGGACCGTTCTTCACAAATATCGTCGTATTGAGCAACTTGCCCATCTTGGTCATATTAACGACGTTATTTGAGTGAATAATCGCCGTATGATGGAAGCCGTGTTCCATCTCGTAAGCGCGTTGAATCGCTTCGTCGACGTTGCGGCAACGAACAAACGGAAGGAACGGCATCATCTGCTCGACGGGCACGAACGGGTTTTCGTAGTCCGTCTCGCCGTAAAGCATCTCGACGTCTTTCGGAACGCTCTTGCCAATTCCCGCCGCGAGGACGGCGGCGTCTTTTCCGAGGAATTCGCGACTCGGCGCCGCATGGCGTTTGTCGCCTTCGCCCACCTGAACGATCCCGCGCTGAGTCATCGCGGCGGTCTCCGCGGCGTTCAAACGAATCGCGCCCGCGCGTTCCATCGCGTCCATCATCTTGTCAAAGACGGATTCGACGACAAACACTTCTTTTTCGGCAAGGCAGAGCAGGTTGTTGTCATACGCGCCGCCGAGAATAATCGACTTCGCCGCGCGGTCCAAATCGGCGGACTCGTCGACGACGACCGGCGGGTTGCCCGGTCCCGCGACGATCGCGCGTTTCGACTGCGCCATCGCGGCTTTAACGACGCCTTCGCCGCCGGTCACCACCAAGAGATTGATCTTGGGATGCTTAAAGATAACGTCCGCGCTTTCGAGAGTCGGCTGAGGAATGACGCACATCAAGTTGTCAATTCCAAACTCCGCGTAAATCGCTTGGTTAAAACGCTTGACGCCCTCGGCGGCGATTTTACAGGCGTGCGGGTGAGGATTGAAAACAACCGTGTTGCCGGCCGCGATCATGTTGATCGAGTTGTTTGCGATCGTCGGAAGAGAGTGGGTGCTCGGCGTAATCGCGCCAATCACGCCAAAGGGCGCGTGCTCGATAACCGTCAGTCCATAGTCGCCGCTAAAAACTTCCGAACTCAACGCCTCGACGCCTTGCGCGTTGTAACCGACGTTTAAAAGCTTGTCGATCTTATGCTCAAGACGACCGATCTTCGTTTCTTCCAGTTCTTTCGTTCCAAGCTCGACGCTCTGTTCAATACAAATGCGTCGGATGACGTCGATCATCTTCTTTCGGTCGGCGATTTTGCAGCGAGAAAGTTGATCGTACGCCTCGTTCGCGGCCTCGATTGCTTCGTTCGGATCGTCAAAAACCCCATATCGACCGGCATAGCTCTTGGGCGCGACCCCGCCGCCAAGCGCGCTTGTCGCAGACGCGGATCCGCCAAGTCGAGACATAACTTCCTGAAGCACGCTTCGTACTAGCGCTTCGCTAACTTCCGCCATTTTATTCTCACTCCTGTGAAAGAAGGAACGCGATCCTCGAAGCTCGTCTTTGTCAACGACCAACCGCCGTCGCAACCTATTTGAACGCCGAGACGCCATTTCTTCCGCTAGTATTCTTTATAAAGATCGTCCGCCAGACGCAAACCGCTCGTCTATTCAAGAGGAACGTTCCGCCGATCAAGCGTCACCGTGTCGATGACGCCAATAATCGTGCAGTCCACTGGAAGAGACTTTGTTTCCGGCGTCATACGCGCGCTAGAACCCTGAACAACGAGCACAAAATCGCCCTCGCCGGCGCCGACTATATCGACCGCGACTAAGGAACGGCTCGTCGTCTTAAAACGATCGCGCGTTTGAGGATCGACGACGTAAGGCTCGATCATCATGAGCTTCGATCCAACCATCGAACCCGTCTTCTGCGTCGAAACCAACGACCCGACGATTTTCGCGATAAACATTCTTTAGCCTTCTAGAAGAGTCTGACGCCGCGCGAAGAAGAACGTGCTTTAACGTTTTTCCAGCAACGCTTTCGTCTGACGACCGACGATGATTTCCTCGTTCGTTGGCACGACCCAAACTTCTATGCGACTGCTGGGAGCGCTAATTTTCGCTTCCACGCCAAACGTTTTTGAGTTTGCTTCCTTATCCAACGTAATCCCGAGTTCGTCGAGTCCTTCGAGAACCTTCTCTCGAACGTCGTCGCGAAATTCGCCGATTCCGCCGGTGAAGGAAATCATATCCGCGCCGCCAAGTTCCATAAGCGACGCGCCGATATAGCGTCGAACGTCGCCGACAAGAACCTCAAGCGCTAGTTTAGCGCGTTCATTACCCGCGTCGCGCGCCTCGGCAATATCTCGAACGTCGCCGCTGACGCCGCTAACGCCGAGCAAACCGCTCTTGGTCGCAAGAATCGAGAGAAGCTCGTCAAACGAAATATTGAGCTTCTTGATAAGATAGTTGCACCAGAACGGGTCAAAATCGCCGCAACGATTGTTGTTCATTAGGCCCGTCTGAGGACTGCCGCCCATGCTCGACGCGCGGCTCATGCCGTCGGCGATCGCGCAAACGGAACTCGAACCGCCGAGGTGACAGCTCACAATACGTCGATCGACGCCGAAAAGTTCACGACAACGCGTCGCAATATAGCGATGGCTCGCTCCGTGAAACCCGTACCGTCGAACGCCGTACTTTTCCGCCCATTCGAAGGGAACGCCGTAGTAACGGTTGCGATTGGGAATGTTTTCGTGAAATCCCGTCTCAAAGGCGGCGACAAGCGGAATCTCAGGGAGAGCCTTGCGAAGCATTCGCATCGCGCGAACATAGGGAGGATTATGCGCCGGCAAAACGGCGTTAAATTCTTCCATCGCCGCGAGAAGCTCGTCCGTTACAGGTTGAACCCCCGAATATCCGTTTGCGAACACGGCTTTAAAGCCAATGCCGGCAATTTCGGAGGCGTCCTTGAGACAGCCGTTCTCCGAGTCGGTCAACTGACGGAGACATTCTCGCACGGCGACGCCATGATCGGGCGCGGAAACGTTCTCTTCCTTCTTATAATCGCCGATAACGATTTGACACGGACTCGACTCTTCGCCAATACGTTCGACTCGTCCTTTCGCCATGAGACGTTCGTCGTCCATGTCGTAAAGACTATACTTAAAGCTCGTCGAACCTAAATTTGCAACCAGAATTTTCATTTTACTCGGCGCTCCGCCAACAGCGCCGACGCCGTCGCTGTCGACGACGTCAACGCGTGTTTGAAATATCGAAGAAAAAACGCTCTTAAGCGAACCTTCTGTCGGAATTTCAAGCGGTAAACGCTTCGATCAAACCGGCGGACGGACGAGGAATCACGTGCGCCGCTTTGAGCTCGCCGCACGCCTCGGCGGCTGCGGCGCCAGCGTCGACCGCAGCGCGAACGCTGCCAACGTCGCCGCGAACGATCGTCGTCATAAAACCGCCGCCGATCTGAATACGTTTAACAATCTCCACGTCCGCAGCCTTAGCCATTGCGTCGGACGCGCTAACCAGAGCAAGAACGCCTTTCGTTTCAATCAATCCAATAGCGTCGTTCATCTTTATATCCTCAATATAGCGCTTTCGTTATTTCTTTATTCGCTCAACGGTCGACCAACGCGTCGCCGTTCCTTAACGAACATCGAGATTCGTTTTCAGAATCTCACTTGCTCGCAGCCGCCGCTTTCTTGATCTGCGGCAGAACCTTCTCAACGTCGTTATTCGGACGCGGAATAACCTGAACGCCGCTGATTTCGCCAATACGAGAAGCCGCCGCAACCCCGGCGTCGGTGGCGGCCTTAACAGCCGCGACGTCGCCCGTAACGTAAACGGTCACGATTCCGCTACCCGGCTTGTCCCAGCCGAGGAACTGAACGTTCGCCGCCTTCATCATAGCGTCGACAGCTTCGAACAGGGTAACGAACCCTTTTCCTTCCAGAATACCCAGCGCTTGCATTATCAAATCTCCCAATACTGGCGGGCTACGTCGCGGCAACGTGGAAAACTCTAGCGTTTAACGCGTCGCGCGCGACTCTTCCTTTGTTTTTGGTTAGTTTTATATCGATTGATTACGTCCGTGAAACTCACGCGCGCAATCCATTGCGTCTTTATTTAATCAGTTCAATCTTCGTCGCGTGTTCAAGGTCAACAGCGTTTCCCTCGTCTGTGTCAAGATGAACTTCAAGCTTAATATTCTTGCCGATCCGAACAAGGACGTCTTCAAGAACTACGCTGCAAACGCCCGACTCGACGCGCAACTTCATCATTTCCTTGTCTTTAACGCCGTAATAAGCGGCGTCTTCCGGCCCCATATGAACGTGTCGCGCCGCGCGAATGACGCCGCGCTTCAACTCGACGACGCCGGCGGGTCCGACAAGAACGCACCCAGGGGTGTCTTCAAGTTTGCCGCTCTCGCGAACGGGAGGATCCAACCCTAGAGAAATCGCGTCGGTAAAAGAAAGCTCGACCTGCGACTCCTTACGCGTCGGTCCAAGAATACGAACGGAAGGAAGCATTCTGCGACGCGGTCCAATTAACATAACCGTCTCGTTCGCCGCAAAGAAACCGTCTTGATACAGATCCTTCATTTTGGTGAGTTTCGCGCCTTTTCCAAAAAGCGTTTCAACGTCGGCGTCGGTTAAATGGATATGTCGCGCGGAGATACTGACGACAAGCTCAGATTTGCGAGGCTTAACCGCCTCGACAGGCTTAGGAGCGGAAACCGCGCCCCCCTCTGAAAAAGCGGCGACAATCGCGTCGACGACTCCTTCTTTAGAACCGTTCGTTTCTCGCAGAAGCTGGCGAACTATTGCTTCAACCGTATTCCGACTGATATTCCGAGAGGTCATAATTCTTCAGTCCTAAGCTGTGCCACCTTTAAAAGACGCCCTCAAGACGATTTACGCGCGCCGATTCGCAAAACCGACTTTACGTTAGGTCCGCGTTTTATCGAAACCGCGTATTCTTCACCGATTCGCAATTATACCCTCGTTTCTCCCATATTGAAGTGCGTTCTGAAAAAATTCATCCTTTTAACGGTCCAATCAATTACTTTATAACGATTTTAATACCTCGTTAAAAATCGCTAGCGCTTGCCGCCGTCTTGTCGTTTCGCTCCGTATGTTTTAAAATCGGAGACGTGTCGCGTCTAAAATCGACGCGGCCGTCCGTAGGCCAGTTTGACGACGTACGCATTGTATTTCCTTGTCCACATGAAACTCCTCTCGTTCCTTCTCAAGACGCTTCTAGTCGTCGCGCTCTTCGCCTACCTTATCGTTCGCGCGTCAAACGGTTCCGTTTTCAAGGAACTTAAGCTCCATGATATTTCGTTTAAACTCATTTTTGCCGGGTTTATTTTCAATCTTATCGCAACGTCCGTCACGATTGTCCGATGGCGCGCGCTCGTTCAAGCTCTTGACGCTCCGTTCTCGCTTTCCGACGCGCTGAGAATCGGCTTTATAGGTTTTATGTTTAATTTGTCGCCCGTTGGAATTGCGGGAGGCGACGCTGTAAAAGTTTTCCTTTTGACTCAAAAAACAAAGACGCCCTTCGATAAGGCGACGGCAAGCGTGATTATGGACCGAGTCGTCGGTTTATACGTTATGTTCATTCTAGGACTGATCGCCGTCCTTTTCACCGATTTCCATCATCGCTCGGAACCTCTCGCGCGATTCGCCACCAATGGACTAATCGCGCTCGCTCTAGCCGCAACCGTCTTTCTCGCACTCGTTCTGACTCCCTCGAGCTCTCAGAGCTGGAGAATCAAGTTTGCGCAAGGCCTCCCGTTGATTGGCGGATTCATGCATAAACTCGCAAATGCGACAATGTCGTATCAAAAACGCAAGAAAGCTCTCGTTTATTCATTTGCGGCGACGTTCATCGTTCATCTATGTTTTGCCGTTTCGCTTTTTCTTATTGCTCGAGGTCTCTTCCATAAGAGTCCCTCGCTCGTTGATCACATCATCCTTTACTGTTCAGGAAACGTCGGCTCAATAATACCGCTATCCGCAGGACCGCTGGAATACTTTCTCGACGAACTCTATCCTCTTTTCCCCGTCGTCAACGGCGAATCGTTTCAACACGGATACGGAATGGCGATCGGCGTCGCTTACAGACTGGCGACAATTGGAGTAGCTCTAGTCGGAGTCTTCTATTATATCTTTTCTCTCAATGAAGTTAAAAACGCATTACATTCCAAAAATCCTACGTCTAAAGACTGGTCATAAAATCAAAATTCTCAAAGTATCACACAAACAAGCGCCGCAAAAGTCGCTGTTTTATCCTAGGGAGGGGGATATTATCTAACCTATTCCTGCTGATATGTCTTTAAAAAAGAGCGGCGCTTGAATTGTTATCCACGTCTCTAAAGTCCTGAACCTAAATCAATTTCACAGCGTCGAAGCCTTAACGCGCGCTCGAATCGAAATACTAAAGCGCGATATTGTTTCATTTATGAAAAGAGGTCGTCTCAATTTCCGCTATCCGCCATGAATCCAAGCCTATACGGCAATCTCCAATTCTCTTATCTCTCGACTCTTCTTCTGAACAAAGTCGCCGAATCTTTCAAGAGGATATTTAAAAGATGTATTATTTGTGTTTCTAAAATGTTTATAAAATAAAAATAGAAATTATATTTTATTTTAATATTTATTTTAAAACATTTTAATTACAATAAAATACATATAAACGATATAAAAAATACAGGTTTTTAATATCTCTTTAGAATATTTTAAACCATTTCGGTTTTTGCTATTGCGGATAATGAAGGAGGATTTATTTACAAAATGATTCGGGACACTATTATTAATAATATATTTATATTTAAAATATTAGTGATATTTTGGTTTTTGATTTTTATATATTATCAAGAGAATTATATATCCTGTTAAATATACACGGTTCTTGGAATGGCGTTGTTATCTTGGCTAATTGCCATAGGCGCAGGAGTAGAAGAGAAAAGATCAAATTCTTTTCTTGGAGTCGAAAAGAAAAATGTAAATAGGAATATGAATAGGTAGTTTAGATAATATTCGTAGTTTACATCGAGGGATATAGACTTATAGGGGTTGCAGGCTATAATCATAGCAAGGCCCGTTGTAACGACGCGGGTATGCGTAGAATCTTTGGCAAGTCTAGAAATATTTGAACATAGCAGAGCAACGTTATGAAAATCCACATTCAACGCGACAAGTTCGTGCCGCTTTTTTCGCTAATATCAAACTTTGCTTCTACAAGAGACTTACGTCCAGCTCTGCAAAACGTGAAAATTATCGCGAACGAGTCGAGCGTGATTCTTATGGCGACGGACGGTTCCGTCGGCGCGCGTGGAGAAATTGTCGTCGACGAATCTTTTGTTATTGATCGTGCGGGCGAAGCGATTCTCCCTGCAAAACTTTTAGGACGAATCTTTTCAGAAACGACTGATTCCGATATTCTTTTGGAACTCGAAGGAAGACGTTTGACCGTTAAAGGGGCGCGTTTCCGATACCAACTCGACACGATTGACGACGTCGACAGTTTCCCAACCGTCAATCCATTCCAAGAAACGGATTACTTCAAGCTTCCTGTCGAGTCGCTGAACCGGATGATTAGCCGAACTCAGTTTGCGACGGAGACGAACAACGCTCATTATGAGCTCAGCTGCGTTATGTTTTTGTTTGAACGGGAACGCGCGACCGCGATTGCGACGGATGGAAAAAGACTTGCGTGTCAGCAGTACGCGTCCGAATATATATCCGGCGATCAGGAAGGCGAGTTTGAGGAGAAAAGAGCGATGTTCCCGCTTAGAACGCTCACTCTTCTCAAACGTTCCGCTTCTTTCGCGTCGGACGCCAATATTTCCGTGAAGGGCGATCGCGCGATGATTCAACTTGGAAACGTCGTTGTCGCAACCAATTTAATGACGGGGCGTTTTCCTGATTGGAATATGATTCTTCTTGATAAATCCAAGAGTAAGAACGTTAGTTTTATCGCAGATGAACTTGCGCGCGCAGTTCGTCAGGCCGATATTGTCGCGACTGAGAATAAACCTGGAGTGTCGCTCAGTTTTGAGTCTGGCAAGGTTAGCGTAACGGCGGCTGGCGAAGAGACCGGCGAATCGAGCGTCGAGCTGCCGATTTCCTATGACGACGAACCGAAAATGTTGCGATTTGATTCAAAATTCCTTAATGAGTTTTTCCGCGAAGTTCCGCCGGAAGAGACTGTTCAGTTTTACATTTCGCAAAATCAGGATTACCGTTCGCTTTTTGAGACGAACGACGGATATCGTTACGTCGTGATGCAACTCCAGTTTTAGCGGGACGTCAAAAAAAGAGCAACCGTCGTTAAACGAATCGTTCGCCTTTGCCGGAGAACGATTCGTTTTTTGTCGTCGTTAATTTCGTAAAAACGTAGTGGCAAACTATGACGCGTTCTAGTCTAAGAGTGTTCGGATTATTTGTTCTAACGTGTTTCTTTGGCGCGTTCTTGGCGAGCGCGCCAAAGGCGCGAGCCGTTGATTTAGAACGGTATGAATTCCATGAACAGAAAATGGGCGTTCCCGCGAGTCTCATACTCTACGCTCCCAGTGAAGAAAAGGCTAATGAAGCGGCGTCCGCGGCGTGGCGAAAGTTTGACGAACTTAACGCGATTCTTTCCGATTGGGATTCGGAAAGCGAGATGATTCAAGCGTGTCGACGCTCTGAGGAGACGAACGACTTTGTTTCAATCAGCGACGAACTAAGAAACGCTCTTGAAGAGTCTCGAAAATACTGCCAGTTGACGGAAGGCGCGTTTGACGCGACGGTAGGACCGATTGTCAAACTTTGGCGCCGAAGTCGCTATTTTCACGAACTTCCTCCGGAAAGCGCGCTGGCGCCGGCGAAAAAAAGAGTCGGACCCCGCGTGTGGGAACTTAACGAGCGCGGCGTTCGCGTGGAAAAAAACGTTCGTTTCGACCTCGGCGGGATTGCAAAGGGAATCGTTATGGACGAGGCGCTGGAGGTCCTGCGGGAAAATGGGATAACTTCCGCGCTAATTAACGCAAGCGGCGATTTGAGAATAGGCGATCCTCCGCCGGGTAAAAAGGGATGGATTGTCGGAATCGCGTCTCTAGGCGACGCTCCAACGTGTTATCGCGAACTTTCGAACGTCGGCGTGGCTTCTTCAGGGGATGCGAATCGTTACGTTGAAATATCCGGCGTCCGTTATTCGCATATCATAGATCCTCGTTCGTGCGAACCGTTAACTCGACGTTGCGTCGCGACGGTCGTCGCGCCGACGGCGACGACCGCCGACGCGCTTGCAAGCGCGCTGTGCGTGCTTGGCGTTGAAGAAGCTCCTTTAGTTTTTGAAAAGATACGTCGAGAGGGAATTGGCGACGGTAAAGAACTTACGCCGTTCGACTATGTTCTATTTACGGTTAAAAGCGACGCGGAACCCCCTTACGACGAAAAAGACGTCGATTGCTACGCGACTCCTTTTTTTCAGAGCGATCCCTCGCTCGATCCTGTCGTCGGCGAAGGGCGTTGACGTCGACGTAAAATCTGCGGATACTTTAGGACTGGCATTAATGGGGCTTCGAGGCTATAATCAAACCGCGCCGCGAAACGATTTTTTTTCCTCGTTTCGAAAGGCGCTTTGCGAACGTCCTTGGTCAAAGACGCAATCCAGAGGTTCGACATGGATAACGAACAGAATAATCCAGAGCTTTCCATTCCTGATTTTCAGGCGCTTATTCGTGAAATGTACTCCGAAAAGGACGCTGAACGCGGAGTCGCCGGCACCTTTATGTGGCTGATCGAGGAAGTGGGCGAACTCTCGACGGCGCTTCGCAGCGGAACAAAAGAGGAACAAGAAGGGGAATTTGCCGACGTTATCGCATGGCTTACGACGATTGCCAACGTGGTGGGAGTCGATCTTAACAAAGCGTTAATCGACAAATACGGCGCCGGCTGTCCTGGATGCGGAAAACTTGTTTGCGAATGTCCAGATTCCGAAAAACCCTGACATTGCGCGGCGGCTGACTTAACTCATGGCGTCGTTGGAAGATTGTACGATCGGGAAGTTAGGAATATGATTCTAAGTCGAAATAAACGACGATTAATGCTGCGAGCGTTATTTTTAACGCTTCTTCTTACGATTAACGTCGTCTTACTTGGCGCGCTAAGTTTTGCGGACATTGTCGAACCGCGCGATCTAGACGTCGCTGTAGACGCGCCGACTGGGCGCGATTTTGGAGAGAAGGGGAGAATTTCCGGCCTAAACGTTGGAATCGGCGGAATATATAAGAATGGATTTCAGACGCGGATCGTTGTTTTTTTCAACGCGGCGGAGACGTCTCCCACGATTGAGTTGGAAACGCGAGACAGCGACGGCGTTCCTTTTTCGTCGCGTCGTAAGACTACGCCGGAAGAGACGGCGGCAGGTCGCGCTGAAGTCGGATTTATCCTTCCCAAAGCGTCGGAGAAACTAACGGTTCGTCTTATCGTTGGAGAAGAGATTGTCGACGAACAAGTTTTTGAACCGGGCGCGCGACGCAACGACGGCGAAAACGTTGTTTTTGGCTCTCCCGCCAATCCCTCTAAACCGATTTATTTAGTCGTCGGCGACGTAAAAGCTGGATTTTCCGAGGCCTTTGCGGAGTTGCGTCTTAAAGACGAGAGGCGCCCGGAAATTGTTTCTATCAAGACGATTGAACAATTTCCGACTGATTTTCGTTCTCTTGAAGCGATCGATCGCATCTTCCTTACAACGACCGACGTTTCTCTTTACGATGGATACGACGCTCGTTCGAGTCAATTCGCCGCCATTTATCGATGGGTGGAAAACGGCGGACGGGTTGTTCTTTTTGCCGGTAAAAACTCGATAGACCTTCTACGCGACGGCGCGTTTTCGGAGTTGAGTCCCGGCGCGACCGTCGAACCGAAGACGCATGAATTTCGCGTTGTCAACGCGTTGTCTAGCGAGTTGCAAAACGTTAAGAATCTCGCGATGACCGGATCTCGGTCAAACCCGTTTCTCCAAACGCCGGTTCTTTCGGAGTTAAAAAGCGACGCGATCGTTGAAATGCGGGAAGCGGAAACGCCGATTCTCGTAACGCGCGCAGTCGGATTAGGTTCCGTCGTTTTCTTTGCCGCGGATCTCGCCGAAGCGCCAATCGCCAACTGGTCCGGACGCGGTCGCCTTATGCTCAAAATTTTGGGGATTGATCCTGACGCGCCCGTGTTAAAAACCGGAGCTTCTAACTCCGTTCGGCGCGGCTATGTCGATTATTCGGGGCAGATTCGCAGCGCGCTTGATCGATTTGACTCCGTTCGTCCCGTTCCCTTCGCGCTTGTCGGCGTTCTTCTTCTTGCGTACGTCGTCGTTATTGCGCCCGTCGATTGGTTTCTCGCGAAGAAGGTTTTTAAGCGACCGATGATCACCTGGACGACGTTTCCGATTTTCGTCGTTCTTTTCAGCGTAATAGCCGTCGCGATTTTTAAAACGAGGACTCCAAAAGAGGAAACGTTTAATCAATTGGATTTACTCGACGTGGACATGGCGTCCGGGATTGTTCGCGATATTTCTTGGTTTGGCGTTTATTCTCCGATGGGAGAGCGTTACGACGTAAAATTCAAACCGAGAATCGCCGGGCTTGAACTTGCGGACGGAGCGTCGGGGATCGCGGCTCCTCTCGCTTTATCAGGTTCCGGACTTGGAGGCTCGGAACAAAAAACGTTTATTCCAAGGCAATGGAACAAACCTTACCGACTCGAAGGAGACTCGATTCGCGACGTTCCAATGGCGACCCGTTCGAGTAAGAGTTTTGTCGCGAGTTGGATTGGCTCGGCGACTAATCTTCCCGCGCCGCTTGAGCTGAGCGACGACGGGCTGAGTCTTCGCGGAACGATCGTCAATCCTTTCGACGCGCCGATTTACTCCGCGTATATCGTCTACAAGGGCGGCGCGTGCGCGCTCGGCGTTCTTCCTCCTGGAGAAACAAAGATCGATCGCGGCGCGGCTCGCGTCGAGCCAATGCGCGTTATAAACGAACATCGAAGTTCAATTCCTTCTGAACGAGCGGCGACGTGGGACTCCACAACGTATAATTCCGCTTCGGAACGCCTGCCTTATATTTTACGTTCCGCGACGTTCTACGATTTTGCCGGCGGCGTGGATAACTTTGGAATCGAGAAGAGATTGCAACGAGAAGTCGACTTGAGCGAATTATTACGTTGCGGTCGCGCCGTCGTTTTTGGAGTCGTCGTCGATCCCGATTGTGAAAAATACCGCCCCACTGAGGATTTGTCGCGACTTTCTTTCGACGCGATCGAGCTTGAGCGACTGAATAAGAAACTGGCGGCGCAAAATGGCGAGGAATATCGAGACGTTAAGGCGGAAACGCTCGAGAAATACGGCCTTTACGGTACAAGTCCCGATTTTACGGCTTCGGAAGCGACTTTGTCGCGCTCCCATTCCGACGGCTCGTCTGAACGCGTCGCCGCAAAACGCACCGTCGTAACGAGGCTTATTTTTCCTATACGGCTAGGAACGCGCGCCGCCGACGAATAATAATAATCCGACGTTCTGCAACGCTTTACGTCTGTTTAAAATCGATACGATCAACCGGATAATCCGATGATTAAAACAGAAGAATTAACCAAACAATACGGCAAGCTCTTCGCGCTGAAGAATCTTACGCTTGAACTTAATGAAGGCGATCTTTTTGGGTTTATCGGTCCTAACGGTTCCGGTAAAACGACGACCATGAAGATGCTGGCGACGTTATTGCAGCCGACTTGGGGCGAAGCGTACGTTTGCGGCATGTCTATCTATACCCACCCGAAAGAAATTCGCCGGATCATTGGTTTTATGCCGGATTTCTTTGGCGTTTACGACGATATGAAAGTTATCGAGTACCTTGAATTTTTTGCCGCCGCGTATCGCGTTCGCGGCGAAGCGCGCCGACGCGTGTGCAACGAGGTCCTCGAACTAGTCGACCTTGGATACAAACGGGAAGCTCTCGTCACCAGTCTTAGTCGCGGCATGACGCAACGTCTCGGACTTGCGAGGGTTCTCCTTCACGACCCGCAGGTGCTTCTCCTAGACGAGCCGGCAAGCGGACTCGATCCTCGCGCGCGAATCGAGATTCGAGAACTTTTAAAGCGACTCGGAGGCAAGGGGAAAACCATTATGGTTTCCAGCCATATTCTCCCCGAACTGGCCGACGTCTGCAATAAAGTTGGCATTATTGAGCGCGGCGAGTTGCTCGTGGACGCAAAAGTTGAAGACGTTATGCGTCGCGTGCGCGATCAAATCGCCGTTCTTGTCGAGCTTGCCGAGTCTGATCCCGAGACGAATAAGAAGAAGACCGAGGAATGTATGAAATTCCTCTCCGACGACGTCGTCGTCGACAACGTAGAACTTGATCGATCGGGCGCGATTCGCGTTTTTATCAAGAAGGGACTGGGATTAGACGACTATTCCGCGCTTTTAACGCGACTTATCGAACGAAGATTTCGCGTAAAGTCTTTCCGCGAGGAAGAGATAAACCTTGAAACTGCGTTTATGACGCTAACGCGAGGCGTCACCGCGTAACGCGCCTTTTTCAGTTCGGAGGAATCGTGAAACGAACGATTGTCGCCGTCGCGACTTTTTTCGCGCTTTTCTTTTGGGGCTTCTTCGTTGATTCTTCTGGCGCCGTTGAGGTTAAATTACGCTCTCCAGCCGCGCGGCAGGAACCCCAAGACGATTCGCAGGCTCTTCTTCCGAAGTCTTCCCTATCTTCGGAAGAAGACTCCGCAATGAAGGCGCAAAACTCGAATTCTAACGGAACGTTAGAGAGTAAAACGTCTAAGAATGGACGCGACGTCCGTAAAACTCCGTCTTCTCAAAAATCAAAGGAGAACGTCGCGTCGTCTGAAGAGAAGCAGGACGTTAAAACGCCCGGTAAAAAATCTTCGAAGGACAATGGCGTTCGAAAAAACGCGTCTTTCGCGCCGTTAACTCCGGAAGAATGGGAAAAACGCTATTCTAAGGTTCAAGGAGCGACCTTACTGACCGTCGAATCGTTAATTCCGACAAAGAAACTCTCTAACATTCGCGTTTTGCGCGTTTTTACGCGGATTCCACGGGTTGAGTTCATTCCTAAAAAACAACGCGATCTAGCGTATGTCGACGTAGAAGTTTCGCTTGACGGAGAGGGACAAGAACCCCGTCCTTTTGACGTCGCCTTTTCGATCGAGGCGCTTAATCCTCAAGAATCCGATCGCGTTTTAGTCGTCGAAGCGGGCGGCGGTTATTCGGCTGCGATTTTAAGCGGACTCGCAGCCGAAGTTTACGCGGTCGGCGCGAATCGAGACGCCGTAAAACACGCGTCTGACGCGTGTAAAAAATTGCGCTACGCCAATGTTGATTTTCAGACGGGCGATCCCCTTGAGGGGCGATCAGACTCGGCGCCTTTTAATAAAATCCTCGTAACGCGCGCAGTAGAATCGATTCCTTCGTCGTTGGTCGATCAGCTTGCCGAGGGAGGACTTATCGTCGCGCCAGTCGGGGATCGTTTTCGTCAGCTCTGGGTTCTCGGAAAGAAGAAGAATGGAACGCTCGAGGAAAGCGTTCTTCTTCCGACGCGAGTCGGACCACTAACGGAGGATTTTTCAGATCGCGATTTAACGGCGCCGACGCTTGTCGGCGGCGGTTTTGAAGAACTTGATCCCGAGCCGTCGCGCGATAATTTCGACGAAACAGGGCAAGAAGACGCGACGGAAAAGAAGGAAAACAACGCGTTTTCCGCGACTCCAATCGGATGGTATGACGCTTGGAATTTCAATGTTGCGGATAGCGGCGATTCCTATGAAGGGTCGAAAGCATGCCGTTTTGTAAATGAAACGATTGCGCTCAATCATGAAAAAAAAGATCGAAACGAAGAACGAATTCGAGCGGCGACGCTTCCAGAAGAGCGCGTGGAGATCACGGAGGCGAGCGAAGCGGTTAAACGCAACCAACGGGAACGCGAGCTTCGCAGCCAAATGAGCCAGAGCTTTGCCGTCGACGGATCGGCGGTGAGAAAGCTTGTCGTTTCCGGCGCGTATCGAGTCGCGTCGTTGAGGTCTCGAGTAGAAAAAACAACCGCGGAACTTGTAAGAATCGAGTTTTTTGATCGGGGGCGCAAATCCCTCGGCGCGACGTCCGTCGTTGAATCCGCGTTGGAACCATGCGCGTGGGAAGAATTCTCGACCGACGTTTCCGTTCCGGCTCGCGCTAGAGAGGCGACGTTGACGATCGGATTGCTTGACGGAATAGGCGCGGTTGAATTCGACGGACTTGAGGTTCGAGATAAATTTGAAAAGTCGTCGCGCAACCGTTGAATTACAGTTGAAGCGTTAGGGGAGACGAGGGGATGGAACGATTTGGAGCCGGGACTTTGACCGATCGTTACGACGCGGCGTTAAAATTTGCGTCGGACGCGCATCGCGAACAAAAAAGAAAAAACGGCGACGTTCCGTATCTCTCGCATCTTTTGCGCGTTTCGGGATTGACGCTCGATTACGGAGCCTCGGAGAACGTGGCGATTGCGGCGCTTCTTCACGACGTTGTCGAGGATTGCGGGGGGATGGCCGCGTTAGAACGCGTTCGCGAAGAATTTGGCGACGCGGTCGCCGCCATTGTTTTAGACGTTTCCGATTCGACCGCGTCCGACGCGACCCGTAAGGCTCCGTGGCGCGAACGTAAAGAGAAGTACCTTGCGAGAATGGAACGTTGCGATCCAGGCGCGCTTCTTGTGAGCGCGTGCGACAAGCTTGACAACGCGACGTCGCTCCTTAGGAGTTTCACGCTTTTTAACGAAGACGATATTCTATCAAAATTTAAAGCGGGTCCCGATTCGCAGGCGTGGTTTTACGATTCCGTTTTAGACGTCTTAAAGCGAAGGGAATCGCCTGTTGCGAACGAGTTGTCTTATGTCGTTGAAAGGTTGAAGAGAGCGTTAAGAAAGAGCGACGATAGGTAGCGGCGGCTTTATTTTGTCAATTTGAAGGCTATCGATTGTTTTGTTTTATAAGTTTATGGAAAATAAATTCTTACATAGTGATCTTGATCCTTTAAGGGGGAGGTGAATCAAAGATCGTTACGGTATGATTTAACTACTCGGCTAGAATTCGAAAGGTTGTTTTGACTTTTGAGTTAATTTATTTTGTTAATTTACACAATATATAGCGTTTATTGATTAGTAAAACCAAACATACCGATTTTTTAGAGAAATTAAGAAAAAAAGTCGTTTACCGTGTTGATTTTTATTAGTCCCTAGTTAAAATAGGTCGAAAAGTGGGTGGGAGTACTTTCCTGCGTACTTGTTCGGCTAAATAGCGTATAACGCATAGGAATTTTGAAGGATTGGTGAAACCATGAAAAAGATTATTGGCGCGATCGTCTGCGTTGCAGTTCTGGCGTTCATCGCCGTCGCTCAGGCGAATCAGGTTCGTTTCCTCTCTCGTACCTCGGACGGCGTCGCTCCGTCTCAGGATATTCACTATACCGTCATGGATCTTAACGGCAATAAGGTTGCCGAA
Organism: uncultured Planctomycetaceae bacterium; assembly: GCA_947307005.1. GTDB lineage: Bacteria > Planctomycetota > Planctomycetia > Pirellulales > Thermoguttaceae > RUG369. The sequence goes on along the minus strand of CAMZHY010000001.1, from coordinate 11,716 downwards.
GATACGGTCAGCGCCGCTGAAGGCGAAGGCGTGACGATTAGCGAACTCGAGCCTGGAACTTATTTCGTTTCGGCCGAGCAGCCCTCGACCGGTTATTTTGGCTCTATCACGACTGAAGTTTTCGCGCAAGACGCCGATGGAAATAATAACGGTTCCGTCGACCTCGTCCTCGACCGCGATGGACTTCAGGTCTACAATCCGAACGCCCAGAACGTTGCCCCCGCTCGTGGCGTTCCCACTCAGAACTATGGAACGCCGACTTATCCGGCTGACGTTCCCGGTTCGATTCCGTCCTACGACGCCGCGGGTTATGGCGGCGGATACGGCGGCGGATTTGGCGGCGGCGCTTTGGGCGGCATGTCCATTGGAAGTTTCGCTTTGATCGGCGCCGCTATCGCATGCGCTATCGCGATTCCGCTGGCTACCGCCAGTAAGCATGCCGAATGAGTCTCCTTCGCTCCTCAGCCGAACGGGACTGAGCTCAGACTCGAGCCAACAGGAAAATGGACGTTGAGAGGAATATTCGCAAGCGATGTTCCTCTCTTCGTTCTTTCCTTTTGTATGAGCGGGTCGGCTCATTCGCGTTTTTTATTGCGACGTCAAGACGAAGAATTCCCTTTCTCTGATCGACGTCTTGAGTTTCAAGTGGTTTTAAGTTAAGCGGTCTACGTTTAGCTGACTTCATAGCCGTCTGCTCTGTCTTTGTTTGTTTTGCGCGAATTGACGGCCTCTTTCCTGTTTTTGCGACGTTATTTCTTAATTTAGGGCGACCTATTCTGTCTTTGCGGCGAATAACGCAGGGAAATCGCATGTCGACGTTGAGACGCGGCGCTTTTGAATTGTTGCTCCTCATAGTAATGCCCATGTAAGGTTGTTTTCTCTAGAAGCTTTCACGACGTCGCGCGAGCGATGCTCGTCGGAATGACAATGATGAGCGCGGTCGTTCGTAACGGCCCGAGTAATAATATTGATTATCGAAATTGAATAATTCCTCGCGGCGTTTTAGAATTGATCTTGTCGCGATAGTCAGCGATGGAGACGCTGGGCGGCGTTTTGAATCCAAAACATAGTAATGTGCGAATGGATCGGAAGTTATAATCTATATAGACATTTGGAAGACGCTTTGTTTAAAACGTTCGGATTGTCGTTATAATAACTTAACATACGAAAATTACTATACTTCTATTAGTAGAATTGTTCTTAACGCGCTCGAATTCAAGATTTGAATTTTGATAAATAGTTAGTAATTCCGATAGATGTTTAAGTTGTTTTGTCAGCCTTTTTAACATCGTCTGATCTTAACAGAAGCAACCGATCTGATTGAAAGCGCTCAAATTAGCCGAGCGTTAATACGCGCGAAGATTTACAGCTGGATTGAACTGTTCAAACTGAATGCCGTCCAGTAAGATAGGAGAGTTTTATCAGATCGATGAAGCCTCGTTTTATCGGAGTGGAAAATGTAGTTCTCCGAACACGAAGGAGGAGATTGTGGGTTCTCTTACGCGATGGACGATATTTTTTCAGAAAAAATAAAAATTTCTGTGCGACGATATTTTTTTACAAATCCACTATTGTTTATTTATATTTAATATATTATGTAAAGTATTTTATTAGAAATTTTTTAATAATATATTTATTTTGGTGTTATTTTTTCTTTAAACTCGCTTGTTTAAAATTCTTCTACAAGAATCATGCCAATAATAAGCGCCTATTATTACTATTGTATTTATGTTGTTGTAAAATATATAAACAACCTTTTTTCGCTAACTATAAAATTTTAACATATCAATAGTTAAATCCGATTAAAACCGCTCTTTTCTTAAAACGGACCTTTGATTATACTCTTGACGGTTGTTTCGCCTTTGGGGAAAGATGGATTTTTCCCGAGAATTGAGTTGATAGAGACCGGACAAAGTTTGACAGTCGTCCCGAAAAGCTATGGCGTTAGAGATTTTTTTGGGAAGCTTTTAATCTTCCTGAAACGATAAAAGTTTGAAAACGTCAGATAGCGCTAAGGGCGGCGTTTTACGTCGTCTTCGCCGATCGCTCGTCAGTTTAAGTAAAGTCAGGTAAGGCACATGGCTAATAATCCCGAAAATCAAACGTCCAACAAGCCGGAAAACGTCGGAGACTCTGCTCAGCAAGCGCAACGAGGCGCGTCTTCGTCTTCGCGATCCCGATCGAAATCGCGCGGCGGTCGCCGCGGTTCCGAAACGATGCAGCGCTCGGTTACGGCCGCGTTGCAGCCGTCGCCGCGAGTGGGTCGCGAGTTGAACCTCTTCGACTTCGTCAATATTCTAGAACGCCAAGCGTGGATCGTCATTCTCATGGCGGTTGCCGCGACGGCTGTCGCCGGTTACCTTTTCGTCAACCAGCCGAAGCGATACGCGGCGAGCGCGAGTTTGTTCATTCCCGTGACCAACTCCGCGTCGGTTTTGAGCGGCGTTGAACGAGGTGCCGGCATTACGTCAAGCAACCTTCGCGGCGAGAAGATTGAAACCCACGCAATTATTGTCAAGTCATATCAGATTCTTGCGAACACGTGGCGAAATATTATTAATGATCCAGAAAAGCGCAAAATGTTGCGCACGGTCAATCCGAACTCGGAAGCTATTCAGCAGAACGATGATATAGCGATTAACGCGCTCAAAGATATGATTTCCGTCAGGATTGGCGGCGATCAGCGAGATTTTAAAGACGCCAACACGTTGATGATTTCGTGTCAGTCGCTCGAACCGAAGGAAGCGGCGATGATTGTGAACACGGTCGTCGAACAGTATCAGATTTATTTTACGGAAAAGTACAACCGTACGAATAACGACGTGAAGGCCGCGATTGAAGATTCTAAGCTGGAACTTGAGGCGGATATCGAGGAAAAGAAGAAGGATCTTTTCGAATTTATCCAGACGTCTCAAGTCACCTTCATTGGAAGCGAGGAGAACAACCCGCTTTTGACGTCGCTCGTCAAGATGAGCGAAAATATGGTCGACATCGATTTCCAGCTCCTTAAGCTTGAAAACCGAGTCGAAGCGCTTGAATCGGCGATCGCTGGCCGTGATTTTGAGGATATTCCCGAGACGGAAATCATGGCGCTGATCAGCGGCGGCGAGGACGTCGGTATTCTTGGCACGCTCATATCGACCGCTCACGGTAGCGGCGACGCGGAGCAGATCGCGATATCGAACATTATATCGCGAACCGAAGGATCGATGCAGCAGAAGCTCCTCGAACTCCAAATGAAGCTTGTGGAAGCTCAGAAGCAGTTAGCGGAAGACCACCCGACGATTGTTTCGCTTCGCGATCAGATTCAACACCTTGAAGAAGAAGTTGAGGCGTCTCGAGAATCGACCGCAGGCGAGACGGGTCGAATCGGTCTGATTAAGTATCCCCAATTGCTTCAGACTTACATTAACGCTCTTCAGCAGCGTATGGCCGAGTTGCGCGAGGAAAAGACAAAGATCAATACGTATGTCGAGGCCAAAGACGACGAAGTTCGAGCGATTACCGAATATCGCGAGACGATCGAGACGAAGAAACTGTCGATCGAATCTCTTAAATCGATGCAGGAACGCTTGGACCAGAGTTTGAAGCAACTTGCGCTCATGAGCGACGTGAACACGTATCAGGTTGAAGTGTTGTCGCAGGCGACGGCGAACGGGAATCCGGTTTATCCGAACCTATTCCGGTTCATTGCAGTCGGTTTCATTCTTGGCGTGGTTCTTGGCGTGGTGATCGCGTACCTCGTCGATATCACAGACGCGACGTTCCACTCTCCGACAGAAGTCGTTCGGTCGTGCCGTATTCCGATACTCGTTCAGATTCCGTCCTTTATGGCGCGTTTCAAGGACATTACGCCAAAGAAGCGACGAGAGAATCTCGAGGCTCATTTGCCCGATCCCGCGCTCTTTGCGTACTATCATTCGAACGACCAAATGAGCGAACTCTTCCGTCAGGTGCGCACCAAACTCTTTAGTCAGCGTAAGGGCAGCGGTTGCGTGATCGTCATGGGCACGAGTCCTCACCCTGGCGACGGTAAAACGATGTGTATTTCCAACCTTGCCGTTAAAGTTGCGGAAGCGGGCAAGAAAGTGCTTTTGATCGACGGCGACATGAGAAAGCCGGACGTTCATAAATGGTTCGGGCTTGTGAACGACGAGGGGCTTTCCAACGTTCTTTCAGGAAGCGCCGATATTGATTCGACCACGCACGAGACTCCTATTAAGAACCTGTACGTCGTAACGTCAGGCACGAAACGCAAGAACTCCGCCGAGCTTCTTGCGAGTCAGAACTTTGATCAACTTCTTGCGGAACTTCGCGAGAAGTACGACGTGGTGCTCATCGACGCGCCTCCGATTCTGTATGTAAACGACGCGCAGTCGATCGCGCCGCGCGTCGACGGAGTCTTCTACATCTTCCGAATTCGTCGCCGCGGACGTCCCGACGTTATTACTGGCGTCAGGAGTCTTGCGGAAGTCGGCGCAAACCTTCTGGGGTGCATAGTCAACCTTTACGCGAAACACCACTTCTACAACGAACTGGCGCTTGAAGAAGAATCCTCGACTGATTATGGCGGCGGCTACGGTTATGGCTACGGCGGCGGCTATGGCGGAGGTTACGGCGGCGGCTATGGCGGCGGTTATGGGCGCGGCTACGGCTACGGCTACGGCGGCGGTTATGGAGCCGGTTATGGAGCTGGTTATGGTTCGGGTTATGGCGGCGGTTATGGATCCGGCTACGGCGCGGGTTACGGCGCGGGCTATGGCGCGGGCTATGGCAACGGTTATGGCGGCGGCTATGGCGCGGGTTACGGCTCCGGTTATGGTTCAGGCTATGGCGATGGAGCTAACGAGGAAGAAGATAAAAAGTCTGATTCCAAGGATGAATGAGACGATTCCAATCGGTAGCGTTTAGTTCTTAGGAACGCGCGCATGATTAGTTGAAGACGAAACGCTCTCGAACGTTTGACGCTCGGGAGCGTTTTGGCGTAATCGCTCTGAAATTTTTCGCTAGACTCTTGCGCGCGACGGTTTTTTATCTTATATTGAACTCGGTTTGATCGCGCGCTGAGACGCTTTCTCTAGAACTTTCACGCGCGATTGGCGGAGACGCCGCCCTTTTAAATCGCGCGGAAACGAGGGAACGCAGATGTCGACAGATGAAATATTGTTTGAGGTTGAAGAAAAAATGGAAAAAGCGGTCGCTCACCTTCGCAAAGGGTTGGCGACGGTGCGTACGGGACGCGCGACTCCGGGGCTCGTCGAGGGCGTTCGCGTGACGGCGTATGGTTGCGAGACTCCTCTTAAGCAACTGGCGACGATTGCGTGTCCGGAACCGCAGCAGATATTGATCCGTCCTTTTGACGTCGGCACGCTTAAGGATATTGAAAAAGGGATTCTTGCCTCGAACGTCGGATATGCGCCGAATAACGACGGCAAAGTGATCCGTCTCAATATTCCGCCTCTTTCAACGGAAGTTCGCCGCAAGATGGCGACAATGATACGAGATTTTTGCGAAGAGTGCAAAATTGCGATTCGCAACGTCCGCCGCGACGGCAATAAGCAGATCGACGCGGAAGAAAAGGCGAAAACTATCTCGGAAGACGAGCGAGATTCCGCAAAAGAATCGATTCAGGATCTGACGAAGAAATATGAGGATATGGCGACCGAACTCGCCAAGAATCGTGAAAAAGACGTCATGGACGAATGACGGTTCTAGTTTTGAACAGTCGTTAAATCTCCGCCCGCGCCGAATGTTGTTTCTTTTTGGGCGCGGGTTTCTTTCCGTCGGAGGTTTTCATCTTTTCCGCTTGCGCGCGACTTCGAATTGAAGTACAATGACGCTGAGAGCGTCAATCGTTGGTCGTCTTGGGGCGCAACGACTACGGCGCTTGGCTTTTTAACTTTAAAGCGTTAGACTTCGCGAGCAAACTCGCGCGAGTTGATTCGAAGATATTAGAATAATCGGGTAGACAAATCTTATGCGGTTGAGATAGACGCTAAATCACAACGAGCGTCGCGCGTATTTTTCGTTCCTCAAGGGACGAGTTTTATATATTCGTCGGAGAATTCGCTTTTCCGGCTGTTCACGCGTTTTTTACCGTCTTAAGCTTGTCAAACTCGACGCGATACTACGTTGCGCCGCGGACTATTCGACGCCGATGCTTCGTCGACGTCCGCGGGGGTTCCGTCGTTTGGTTTTAGCGTCTCGTTTTCGCCGATTAGGTAAGTCGACGAACGTCCGGCGAAAGGACGCGACCGCGACGCGTTGTTTTGTAGACGCGAACGACGGGGGCAAGGCGCTGGCGCGCAACGCGTGTAATTCTCTTTTCGAAATATCTTTTAATCGCTTCGCAGCGCGTTCCAAGAGGCGACGCTGGGAATATTTTCGATATGGAACCCGCAACCATTTTTATCATTCTCTTGGCGCTTGTTTGCGCCGCCATCATTTCAGGCGGGGGCGTCTATTGGGTCGTTCGTTACTTTGACAAGATAAGAAAGACCGACGCTCTCTCGGAAGCGCAGACGATCGTTGAAAACGCCAAAGAAGAGGCGCGCCGTATTTCAGAACGAACTCAGAAAGACGCCGACGAATTGCGCTCGCTTGCGACCAAGGACGCCGACGCGACTCGTTCTCGCGCTCAGATTGACGCGGATAATTTCCGCCGTGAAGCCGAGATCGCGATGAAAGAAAAGGAGATGCGTCAGAAGGAGGAGTTCGAAACGGAAAAGCGCGAGGCGCTCCGCGAGCTTTCTGAAAAGGAACGGATTTTAGCGCGCAGTCAAGCGGACCTTGAACGACAATCGACAGAACTGCGCATTCAGGAAAAGACGCTTGCCAAGACGCGCGACGATCTCGACAAGAAGATCAAGGAACAGCTCGAAATCAACGAGAAGCTTTCCGCGTCGCTCGTCGAACAGGAACGCAAATTATACGAGGTTGCCAACCTGACGAAAGAAGAGGCGAAGAAGGAAATCCTGGAGCGGCTAGACAAGGAGCTTACGGAAGAGGAGGGCGCGGTTATCCTTAAACATGAAAGAGCGGCGACGGAAAAGAGCCAAGCCGCGGCGCGCCATATTATTCTCACGGCAATCCAGCGTTACGCCGCGGCGCACACGTCCGAAGCGACGACCAGCACGGTCGATATTCCCAACGACGATATGAAAGGACGCATTATCGGTCGCGAGGGACGCAATATTCGCGCTTTCGAGCGAGTGACGGGAGTCGATCTTGTCATCGACGACACGCCGGGCGTCGTGATTGTAAGCGCGTTCGACATGGTGCGGCGCGAGGAGGCGCGACTTACTCTGTCGAGGCTTATCGCAGACGGACGCATTCACCCCGCGCGCATCGAGGAAGTCCACGCCCAGACTCACAAAGACGTTCAGGAGTTCATTGAAAGACAAGGTTTTGAAGCGTGCGAAGAAACGAACGTTCGATATCTGCATAGCAAGTTGGTTCACTACCTTGGTCGACTCTGCTTCCGGACGAGCTATAGTCAAAACGTATTGCGACATTCAGTGGAAGTCGCGTTTATTTCCGGTATGATCGCAGCCGAAATGGGACTCGACGAGGAACTTGCGCGCCGTTGCGGACTTCTACACGACGTCGGCAAGTCGATCGATCATGAAGTCGAAGGCGGTCACCCGAGAATTGGCGCCGAGTTGTTGCGACGCTACAACGAGCCGCCGGAAGTCGTCGACGCGGCGCTCAATCATCACGAGGATCCTCGAATTGCGAGTCCTTATACGACGATTGTCGCGGCGGCCGACGCGTGCAGCGCGTCTCGACCTGGCGCGCGCCGGGAAACGCTCGAGAACTACGTTCGTCGCATGGAAGAGTTTGAGAAAATCGCCAAGAGCTTTTCCTGCGTCGAGAGCGCGTTTGCCGTTCAGGCGGGGCGCGAGATGCGCGTCATGGTTAATCCGAACAAAACGACCGACGAAAGCGCCGCTAAAATATGTCGCGATATCGTCGCGGCGTTACGCGAACGGCTGAATTTCTCAGGCGAAATCAAGGTTACGGTTATTCGCGAAACGCGCGCGACTGAAGTCGCGAAGTGAAAACCGCGTCGCGCCGAAAAAAAAGCCGCGTTCCTTCCATCGACGAGGAACGCGGTTTTCTCTTTTTAGGCGACCGACGGCCGTTTCAACGTCAAACGTCGTCTCCGAGCGCGTGTCCCATGCGATCGCGTTTGGTTTCGAGGTAGAACCGATTGTATTCGTTGACCGGCGCTTGGATCGGAACCTGTTCCGTAACGGAGAGATCGAAACCGCTGTAGATGAAAGCGTCGACTTTTTTGGAGTTGTTGGTCATCAAACGAATCTTATGAAGACCGAGGTCTTTGAGAATCTGAATTCCGATCCCGTAATCGCGGAGATCGACGGGGAAACCGAGCGCGAGATTCGCGTCGCACGTGTCCATTCCTTTATCCTGAAGCGCGTACGCTTTGATTTTTTCAACGAGTCCGATGCCTCGTCCTTCTTGAGGAAGATAAACGAGAACGCCGACGCCCTCTTCTTGAATTTTTTCGAGCGCAAGACGCAACTGATCGCCGCAATCGCAGCGTAGCGACGCGACGAGGTCGCCCGTGAAACACGAGGAATGGAGTCGAACAAGGGGCGACTCTTTCGTCGAAAGATCGCCGTAAACGATGGCGATCGGCTCGCCCGTTTCGTACTTGATTTTGTACGCGTAAATACGTCCAAGACCGTATTTTGTGGGAAGATTTGCCTCGGCGACGCGCTCGACGATCTTCTCGCGTTGACGGCGATATTTAATCAGCTCCTCGACCGTAATGATTTTCAAATTAAAATCGCGCGCCATTTTAATCAGCGCGTCGCGTTTAGCGCGGTCGCCCGTGTCGTCAAGAATTTCGGTCAGTAGACCGGCGGGAAAGAGCCCGGCAAGACGACAGAGATCGACCGCCGTTTCCGTATGACCCGCGCGGCGAAGGACGCCTCCTTCTTTCGCTTCAAGAGGGAAAATATGACCGGGACGAGCAAAATCGGTCGGTTTGGAATCGGGATCGGCGAGCGCGCGGATTGCCATCGCCTTTTCCTGCGCCGTGATGCCGGTTTTCGCCTGAACATGGTCGACGGGAACCGTGAAGGCGGTTCCGAGTCGCGCCGTGTTATGCTGAACCATCTGGGGAAGCTCGAGACGTCGGCATGTTTCGGGCAAAAGCGGAACGCAGGTTTGCCCGCGACCGTGCACGAGCATGAAATTAACGTGTTCCGGCGTGACTTTTTCGGCGGCGCAGATAAAGTCGCCCTCGTTTTCGCGATCTTCGTCGTCGACGACGATAATGATTTCGCCCTTTTTGAACGCGTCGATCGCTTCTTCGATCGTGTTGAACTGGTTTTCCATACGTTTTCTTTCCAACGTTCCTAATGATACGCCGCGACGGATTCTTTATAGGCGGCGATTTGCGTCGTTCTTTCCGACGCTTGCACCGTCCTCAATATATCAGAAAAACGCGCCGTGTTAAGGGGAATTTAGCCTTCTCCGCGTCGCCCAAACTCGTAGGAAACGCCGTTTTTTACGAAAAGAACGACGTCGCGTTCCGTTTCGACTTGAAAACGTCGACGGCCATTATGTATAATGAACGAATGAAACGCCGCGGTTAAGAAAGCGGCGACTGAAAACGAGAACGCCAGGCGTCGCGCCTTCGGTTTTACGAGGATTATTTGCATGGGCGATCAATATTCATTCGGCACGCATCCGGTTCATTACCTCAACCCCCGAGTCGATCTTTCCAAGATCAAACGCGTCGCGTTCGATATGGACGGGACAATCTACAAGGGCGGAACTCTCTTTCCCTTCACGCGCGACGTGTTCGACACGCTCGAAAAGATCGGGATTGAGTATACGTTTCTGACTAACAACTCGTCAAAGAGCGCGAAAGACTATCTCAAGAAGATTCTGAGTCTCGGTCTTAAAGCGACTCCGGACAACATCACGACGTCGGCGTCCGCGACGTTTTTTTATCTAAAGCAGCATTATCCGGACGTCAAGAAGATTTACGTTCTCGGCACGGCGAGTCTGCGCGAAGAGTTTACCGATCACGGCTATACGATGATCTTCGAGTTTAACGAAACGGAAGAGCCGGAGCTTGTCGTCGTCGCCTTCGACACGACGCTGACCTACGAGCGACTCTGCAAAGGGACGTATTGGGTCGGTCAAAACAAGCCGTATATCGCGTCCCATCCGGACACGGTTTGCCCGACCGACCTCCCGACGATTCTCGTCGACTGCGGCGCGGTTCAGGCGCTCATTGAGAACGTGACGGGACGTCGGCCGGAAGCGGTTCCCGGCAAGCCCGACAAGGATATGATCGGCGGCATTATGGACAAGTATAATCTCCAGAAAGACGAGATTATGATGGTCGGCGACCGAATCTACACGGATATGGAGATGGCGCGCCGCGCCGAGATTCCCGGCGTTCTGGTGCTTACGGGCGAGGCGACGCTTGAATCGCTCAAAGAAAGCGGAATGACGCCGGAACTCGTTCTCGACAATATCTCTGTTCTCGCCGATCTTCTGGTCAAAGCGAAGACGGGCAAATGAGACGGGAATCCTGCGGTTCAACTTTGACAACAGCGTCCTGAGGAAATTTGATTATGTCGAACAAAGTCTCGATTCGCAACCATTCTGATTCGAGTTACGAATATTGGCGATGGCGTATCCTCATCGGCACGATGATCGGATACATCTTCTTTTACTTCGTCCGCAAAAGCATCACGATGGCGATGCCCGGGCTTGAATCCGTCGGCGTGACGAAGACGACGCTTGGAATCTTTCTGACGATTCACGGCGTTCTCTACGGCGTTTCCCGATTCATCAACGGCGTCTGGAGCGACCGCGTCAACCCTCGTTACTTTATGTCGATCGGTCTGTTCCTCGCGGCGCTGACGAACGTGTTCTGCGGTTACGCGAGCGACCTTGCGACGGCCTTCATGCCGACGGCGCCCGAAGCTGAGAGAGCGACGCTTATCGCATGGATTATTGGGTCGTTCTGGATCATTAACGGATGGGTGCAAGGCATGGGGTTCCCTCCTTGCGCCAAGAGTCTAATGCACTGGTTCGCGCCGCATGAACACGGGATCAAATTTGCGACGTGGAACATTTCGCACAACTTTGGCGCGGGCTGCCTCTTCATTCTAAACGCGTTCGTCGTCGCGCTGGGATGGAAGTACTGCTTCCTCGTTCCCGCGGCGCTAAGCCTTTTGGGCGCGATCTTCCTTTTCTGGGCTCTTCGCGATTCTCCCGAGAAGGAAGGATTCGAACCTGTTGAGACGTACTATGCGCGCACGCGCGGCGTCAAGAAGGGCGAGACCGCCGAAAAGCCCGCTGAAGCGTCCGAAACGCCGGTTGTCGAGGAAGAGAAGACGTCGCTGTTCCAAGATCTTTGCAAAAACGTTTTTTCGAACTGGGCGGTTTGGGTTCTCTGCTTTGCGAACTTCTTTGTCTATATCGTTCGTTTCTCCATTCTCGACTGGGCTCCGACGTTCCTTTCGCAGTCGAAAGGGCTCGATCTTAGCGCGGCGGGTTGGGCGACGGCGTGTTATGAGATTTTCGGCGCGTGCGGCGTCGTTTTGAGCGGCGTCTTGATGGACAAGGTGTTTAACGGGCGCGGCGCGAAGGCGTGTTTCGTTTACATGCTCGGTTGCGGCGTCGCGTCTTTCTGGTTCTGGCGTCTTGATTCCGAGTCCCTTGT